>NZ_CDRNIV010000006.1:2925000-3012971 GCF_977014255.1 Sphingobium chungangianum
GAATCGCGGTGATCGTCATGCCCCGTCTCCTTGCCGTTCAGACATTATGTCTCAGTCCCTTGATGATCCCACTTTCGTTCCCCAAAGAAAAGAGATGAGAAACAAACAGGGCCTCGATGATCCTCTGATTGCCGCAACCGCATGGGGACGGTTCCGCCGCATCATGTTTTGGATGGCAATCGGTGGCGCGCTGTGCGTCGGCGTTGCGCTTGTCTGCTTGCGGATATGGGCTGGACCGATGCCGTTGCACATGGTTCTGGCCACCATCATCGGGGTCTGGTTGACCTTCATGCTGGGGACCGGATTGATGGCGCTCGTGTTCCTGTCGAGCGGGACAGGACACGACGATCAGGTCATGGACCCGCTGAAGGACGAGGTGTCGATCGATGACTGAAAAAAGGGGCGAACTGGTTCTGCGGGTGGTTCCCGGCATCACCCAGATCAATACCAACGGCCATATTTTTGGCGGGTGGATATTAAGCCAGATGGATATTGCGGGCGGCATCGTAGCGGGCCGACTGGCCGAAGGCGCGGTGGCGACCGTCGCGATCGATGGGATGAAATTCATATCGCCGATGCTGCTGGGCGATATTGTGACAGTCTATGCGCATGAGGAACGCCGCGGGCGGACCTCGATGGGCATTCGTGTCGATGTGGTGGCGACGCGCGGCGCGGATCAGCAGCAGATCGACCTTACCAGCGGCCTCTTCACCTTCGTCGCGCTGGACGACCAGCATCGGCCCCGGGTTTTGCCCACGCGCTGAATTGCCACTGGTGGAATATGAAAAAGGGAGCGGCGCGAACGCCACTCCCTTTAATTCTATCCCGCCGCCTGTCCGAGGCAGAACGCTAGATCATTCCGCCGCTTCGGCAGCCGGGCGCGCACGACGAGTGCGCTTGCGCGGCGCTTCCTCTGCGGCTGGCTCGCTGTCATTGTCGGCACGAGCGATCGACGGCGGCAGGACGGAAAGATCCAGTCCTTCGCTGCCCTCTGACTTCGCTGTGTCAGCCTTGCGGGGGCGGCCCCGGCGGGCGCGGGGCGCTTCAGGCGCTGCCGCAGCTTCCGCCTCGGGCTGAGGCGCGGGCGAACGCTCCACCACAGGCGCGGGAGCTTCCGGCGCTTCCATTTCCTGTCGTTCGGCTGCTTCATAGGCAGGGCGGTCCCGGCGCGGCCGATCCCGACGATTCCGGTCGCGATTGTCCTGCTGGTCACGCGGCTGATCCCGGCGACGATCGCCTTCATAGCCACGCTCGAAATGCTGCTGCTGCTGCGGCTCGCCACGATTATCATCGCCCGCATATTCCGGAGCGTCAAAATCATCGCCTTCATAATCGCCATTGTCTTCCGGTCGGCGGTAGCGCTGCTGCTGCTCCTCCTGCCGGGCGCGATTGTCGGCCAGCACGCGGAAATAATGATCGGCAAACTGCAGATAATATTCCGCATTAACCCGGTCGCCCGCCATCTGGGCGTCACGAGCCATATTCTTGTATTTTTCCAGAAGCTGGACCGCGTTGCCGCGTGCGCGGTTGTCAATCCGGTTGCCGCTATCGCCACCGCCCCGGTTACCGCCGCTGGGACGTCCGTTATTGTTGTTCCGGCCGCGATTCCGGCGACCGGCCTGCCTGTTGTTGATCAAGGCCTGGTCCTTGCGTTCACTTTGCCATCATTCACTGAAATCATCAGTCAGTCGCTATCCTAAAGCACAGCCTGCTCATCAGGCCGGGTAGGGCTCCGCCGGACAGGGGCTGCGCGACAGCCCTTGCCCTTACGCTGCCAGAGGCGCCTGCGCAGCAGCGCCGTCGTGACTTTGAAGGAGCGGGAAAACGGCCTTTTCTCGGCTAAGCCCACAGGGCAGATCCTCAGGATAATGCCGTCCCTGCTCCTCATGTAGTGTCTTTGGCGGGATAAACCAAGCGAATTTCACTTGCGCCCGAGCAATTCCGGCGCGTGCGGTTCGCAGGCTGATCAGCACGAGGATCAGGAGCGCTCAAAGCTGTGGAGAACGAGTAACGATCAGGCAACGGTCATGTCCCGCCATGTCCTTGCGCATGGCCACGCCAAGTCCCTGTTCCTGAAGCAGGGCGGACACGCTTTCTCTCTGGTCATGACCGATCTCGATCGCTGCCATGCCGCCTTCGGCCAGCAGCCGGGCGATCATGGGCGCGATACGCCGATAGTCGTCCAGGCCGTCGACACCGGCAAAGAGGGCGCTTGCGGGTTCATGCAACACATCGCCCGCAAGGTCGGCGTTGCTTTCAATATAGGGCGGGTTGGCCAGGATGAGGTCGAACCGTTCAGCTATCCCCTCAGCCCAGTCGCCCAGTTGAAAGGCCGCGCGCCCGGCAAGCCCGAGATGTTCGGCATTGGCCCGGGCAACGGCGAGCGCGGCGGTGGAGCTATCCACGCCGATGCCCGTCGCCTGCGGCCAGTGATCCAAGGCCGCGAGCAGCAGCGCGCCCGATCCGGTGCCAAGGTTCAGGACGCGTGCCGGTGCGCGGCCTTGGAAATGGTCAATCGCGGCCTCGATCAGCGTTTCGGTGTCCGGGCGCGGGATCAGGACATCGGGCGTCACCCGCAGGCTGATCGTCCAGAAATCGCGCACTCCGGTGATGTAGGCGATGGGTTCGCCTTCAATCCGTCGATCAATCAGCGCGCCAAAGCCGGAAGGCACCGTGAGGTCTTGCTGGCGAAGTAGCAATTCATTGCGACTGATGCCCAGCGCATGGGCGAGGAGCAGTTCCGCGTCGAGACGCCCTGTATCACTGACATTTTGGAGCCGGGCAGCCGCATCGCGAAGCGCCTGGGCGATGCTCACCCGATGCCGTCCAGTTGAGCGAGGCGCGCGGCCTCATCCTCGGCGATCAACGCGTCGATGATTTCAGCGAGCCCCGGCCCTTCCAATATTTCCGGCAGCCGGTGCAAGGTTAGGTTGATGCGGTGATCCGTCACGCGGCCCTGCGGGAAATTATAGGTGCGAATGCGTTCGGACCTGTCGCCTGACCCGACCATCGCCTTGCGCGCACCCGCTTGCTCGCTCTGCGTTCGTTCCCGCTCCGCTTCGTAAAGCCGGGCGCGGAGAACCTGCATGGCCTTGGCCTTGTTCTTGTGCTGCGATCGTTCGTCCTGCTGCGTCACCACGATGCCGCTCGGCAAGTGCGTGATACGCACGGCGCTGTCGGTCGTGTTCACATGCTGCCCGCCTGCGCCCGATGCCCGGTAGATGTCGATCTTGAGGTCGCCGTCGGCGATCTGCACATCGACCTCCTCTGGTTCAGGCAGCACCGCGACGGTCGCGGCAGAGGTGTGGATACGCCCACCGCTTTCGGTGACGGGCACGCGCTGCACGCGATGGACGCCGCTTTCGAACTTGAGCTTGGCAAAAACGCCGATGCCGTTGATGCTGGCCACGACTTCCTTGAAGCCGCCGACTTCAGCGGCATTGGCGGAGATCATCTCCATCTTCCAGCCCTGTGCATCAGCATAGCGCTGATACATGCGGAAAAGGTCACCGGCGAAGAGCGCCGCCTCATCACCGCCCGTTCCGGCGCGAATTTCCAGCATGGCCGGGCGCGCGTCGGCGGCGTCGCGGGGAAGCAGTTGAAGTGCCAGGGCGCGTTCGGCATCCGGCAGCTGACTCTTGATCAGCTGCATTTCCTCCTGCGCCATCTCGCGCATCGCGGCATCCGCCTCGGCACCATCGCCGCCCGCCATATATTCGAGCGCCTGAAGCTCCTGCCGAAGCCGCCGCACCTCATGGGCGGCGCGGGCTACCGGCTCGATCTCGGCATATTCCTTGGACAGCCGCACGAACTCCTCGGGCGCGAGGTCGGCGCGCGTCATCGACGCCTGCACCTCGTCCCGGCGCGCCTCGATTTGCGCGATGCGTTCGGCGGAGATTTGCATCAAAGAGCCGTCAGCTTCCCGACTAGATCGGCCAGCGGCACGGCCTGCTGTTCACCCGAACGCAGGTCGCGCAAACCCGCTTCGCCACGAACCAGTTCATCGTCGCCGATGATGACCGCCCAAGCGGCACCCGAAGCATTGGCGCGTTGCATCCGCTTCTTCATATTCCCCCGAAAACCCATGTCGCACATAATCCCGGCGCGGCGAAGATCAGCGACCAGGCCAATCGCCTTCGCTTCTGCCGCCTCGCCCAGCGGGATCATGACCACTGCGGGCGCGGAAGGTTCCGGCGCATCGATCAGCATCGCAAGCCTCTCTATCCCCGCAGCCCAGCCGACGGCCGGGGTCGAGGGACCACCGAGATTTTCGATCAGCCCGTCATAGCGGCCTCCGCCCAGCACGGTGCCCTGCGCGCCCAGCCGATCGGTGATGAACTCAAAAGCGGTGTGACGGTAATAATCGAGGCCGCGTACCAGACGCGCATCGCGTTCCCACGCCACACCCGCCGCATCAAGGCCCGCCGTCACCTTGCCGAAGAAGTCGCGCGCTTCATCGGTCAGATAAGCGTCGATATCCGGCGCGCTGTCCGCCACGGGGCGGTCGCGCGGGTCCTTGCTGTCGAGGATGCGTAGCGGATTGCGATGCAGACGGTCGAGACTGTCCTCCGACAGCTGATCGCGATGCGCCTCGAAATGGGCGACCAGCGCGGCGCGCCACGCGTCACGGCTGGCCGCGTCCCCCAGCGTATTGAGGTTCAGAGTGACGCCATCGGATACGCCAAGCTCGCGCAGCAACTGGTCGGCAAAGACCAGCAATTCGACATCCGCGCCCGGCTCGCCCGCGCCGATGATCTCGGCATCCAATTGGTGAAACTGGCGGAAACGGCCCTTTTGGGGGCGCTCATAGCGGAAGAGCGGTCCGTGGGTGGCCACTTTGAGCGGCGAATATTGTTGCCAGCCTTCGGTAATATAGGCGCGCGCGATCCCAGCGGTAAACTCGGGACGCAGGGTTATACTGTCGCCGCCACGATCATCGAACGTGTACATTTCCTTGGAAACGACGTCGGTGCTTTCGCCAAGCGACCGGGCGAACACCGCCGTTGCTTCGAAGACCGGCACTTCAACGCGATGAAAGCCATAGAGCCTGCGGACCCGGTCAAAGGTCGCGACCACATGGGCGAAACGTTCCTGGAACGCTTCCGCCGTGCCCCCCAGCATGTCTTGCGTGCCGCGCACCGGGCGCGGGGTTTCAATTTTCGCCATGGGGATGCGCCTTTAACGGCAAAGAAGGCTCAAGGAAACGCGCTTTTTTTGTCAGATAATTTCATAGCTGTTCTTCGCGGTGGACGCATAGATTTTGGTTCGTCATGCTGAGTTCATGAGGCAATTCCTGCCAGGTCTTTCTCGGAGACAGCCATGATCCGCAGCCTTGCTGCCGCTTTCCTGCTTTCCACAGCCATCATCACCCCGCTCGCCGCTCAGGATGCCGTAAGGTCACGGCCCGCTGCCCTGCCGGTGAATGACGCCAGCCCCGCGCCGCGCGACATCCCCTACCCCGGCGGCACCATCCGGCTGGAGGTGGACGCGACCGACACGACTCAACGAATCCTCCGGGTGAAGGAGCATATCCCCGTCGCGTCGAGCGGGCCAATGACCCTGCTGGTGCCCGAATGGCTGCCGGGCAATCATGCGCCGCGTGGCCAGATCGAGAAGATCAGCGGCCTGACCTTTACCGCCGATGGCAAGCCGGTCGGCTGGAAGCGCGATCCGCTCAACGTCTACGGATTCGTCGTCGACGTACCGCAGGGCACGCGAGAAATCACCGCTTCCTTCCAGTTCTTATCAGCGACGCAGTCCAGTCAGGGGCGTGTCGTCGTCACGCCCAAGATGCTGAATATCCAATGGGAGTCGGTCTCGCTCTATCCCGCAGGCTATTATACTCGGCAGATTTCGGTTCAGGCCACGGTGACCTATCCCGATGGCTGGCAGGCGGCCACCGCGCTGCGCGGGCGGAAGACCGGATCGACCGTCGCTTATGAAACGATCGACTATGAAGCATTGCAGGATTCGCCGGTATTCGCCGGGCGTTATTTCAAGCCGGTGGACCTGGGCCATAATGTCACGCTGAATATCGTCGCCGACGATGCCGACGAATTGGAGGCAAAGCCAGACCAGATCGCCAAGCACAAGAAGCTGGTCGATGAAGCGGGCGCCCTCTTCGGCACCTATCATTTCGATCATTATGACTTCCTGTTCGCCATCACCGACGAAATGGGCGGCATTGGCCTGGAACATCACCGATCTTCGGAGAATCAGGTCGAGCCGGGCTATTTCAAGAAATGGGGGGATGGCGAAGCGCTGCTCGATCGCAACCTTTTGCCCCATGAGTTCACCCATAGCTGGGACGGCAAATTCCGCCGCCCGGACCTGCTGTGGACGCCCGATTTCAACGTGCCGATGCAGGACAATCTGCTGTGGGTCTATGAAGGGCAGACGCAATTTTGGGGCTATGTGCTGGGCGCGCGGTCGGGCCTGTTTTCCAAACAGGAGACGCTGGACGCCTATGCTCATATCGCGGCCAAGCTCGACACGACGCGCGGGCGCGAGTGGCGGCCGATGGAGGATACCACCCACGATCCGATCATTTCCGCTCGCCGTCCCAAGGGCTGGACGAGCTGGCAGCGGTCGGAGGACTATTATAATGAAGGGCTGATGATCTGGCTGGAAGCGGACGCGATCATCCGCAGGCAGACGCGCGGGGCAAAGGGCCTCGACGATTTCGCCAAGGCTTTCTTTGGCATCAACCCCGGCGATTGGGGTCAGGTCGTCTATAATCGCGACGATGTCATCAAGACGCTGAACGGGGTTGCGCCCTATGACTGGACCGGATTCTTCGCGCGATATGTCGATAGCACGACGCGCGAGACGCCCAAGGGCGGCTTTGCCATGGGCGGCTACAAGCTGGTCTATGGCGACACGCCCAACGCCTTCACCAAGGCGGCCGAGGGCAAGAATATCGACCAGAGCTTCGGCGTTGGCCTGATCGTCAAGGGCGACGGCGAAGTCTCCAACGTCGTCTGGGACAGCGCCGCGTTCAAGGCGGGGCTGGCGGTCGGCACGAAGATCGTCGCGATCAACGGGGACGAATATTCGGGCGAGGTGTTCAAGGCAGCGCTGAAGGCCGCCAAGCCGATGCAGATCATCGTCAAGCAGGACAGATATTACCGCACTTTGACGCTCGCTTATTCCGGCGGCCTGCGCTATCCGCGCCTCGAAAAATCAGGAGAGGGTGAAGGCAGCCTCGACCGGCTGCTCAAACCAAGGACATAATCACCCGCAACGCCAATTTGCATCAAAAGGCTTGAAGTCCATGAATATCGAACTGATCCCGGTTGGGGACGATCCGCCCAACAGCCTGAACGTCATCATCGAAGTGCCGATTGGCGGCGAGCCTGTGAAATATGAATTCGACAAAGCGTCGGGCGCACTGTTCGTCGATCGCATCCTGCATACTCCGATGCGTTATCCGGCCAATTACGGTTTCGTGCCGCACACCCTGTCGCCCGATGGCGATCCGCTGGACGCTCTGGTCATCGCCCGCTCGCCCTTCGTGCCGGGATCGGTCGTGCGCGCTCGTCCCATCGCCGTGCTCAATCTGGAAGATGAAGCGGGTGGCGACGAAAAGCTGGTCTGCGTTCCCGACAACAAGACCTTCCCCTATTATAGCGACGTCGATGAAAAGGACGACCTGCCCGGCATCGTGATGGAGCAGATCGAGCATTTCTTCACCCACTATAAGGATCTGGAAAAGCAGAAGTGGGTGCGCATCGGCACATGGGGCGGCGCGGAAGATGCGCGCCGCATCACGCTGGAAGCGATCGAGCGCTATCAGGCTGACAAGAAGGCCGCGTAAGCGCCGTCGAGAGAAATAAGGGGCCGCGCGGGAGATGTCCTGCGCGGCTTTTTTGTTTGGTTGATTCCGTCATGCTAGCGAAAGCTGGCATCTCAGGAGGGGGCGCGCGAGCAGGCCCGAGATCCCAGCCTGCGCTGGGATGACGTTTTGGGCAGAGGGAGTCTGCGCCTCTCTCCCATCAAATCAGCCGATCCGCCTCCAGCGCCGCCGCCAGCGAATCACGGCCGCGCGGCAGGCGGGCATGCAGCCGTGCATCAGCCTCGGCCAGCCGCTCGACCCCGATCGTCAGTTGCTCCTCCGGCAATGTGAAGGGCAGGCGCAGGAAGCGTTCGAACGCGCCGCTGACGCCGAAGCGCGGGCCGGGTGCGACGCGCACCCCATGACTTTCCGCTATCGCAGCAAGCGCCGTTGCCTCGGCGCGCGGTAGCTCGGCCCAGAGCGAGAGCCCGCCCGCAGGCGATTCGACACGCCAGTGCGGCAGATGCCTGTCGATCTCGCTGATCAGATGATCCCGGCGGGAACGCAGCAGATCTGCCCGCGGCCCCAATCCCTCATCACTGTCGATCAACTGCGCGACGGCAAGCTGCTCCACCACCGGACTGGCCATGTCCATCGTCGTGCGCAGTCGGCCGAGCGCCGCGATCGTCTGCGGATCGGCGCGAATCCAGCCGACGCGCAGTCCGCCCCAGAAGATCTTGCTCGCCGATCCCATGGTGATGACCTGGCGCCCCGACGGGTCATGAATCGCCACCGGTGGCGGGGCGGGAAAGTCGAGCCCCATCGCCACCATGGTTTCATCGATAATCAATGGCGTGTGCGTACGCGTGGCCGCTGCGACCAAGGCGCGCCGGGTCGCCGGGTCCATGCTGCGCCCGGTCGGGTTGTGAAAATCCGCGATGACATAGGCAAAGCGCGGGCTTGTCTGGCGGAATGCGGCCTCCATGGCGTCAATATCCCACCCTTGCGCGGGAAGGCCAACTGGCACCGGCACGACATGCGCGCGCTGCAACGCCTGAATGACATTATGATAGGTGGGGTGGTCTATCACGGCCCGGTCGCCCGGCCCCGTCAGCCATTGCAGCAATAAGGCAAAGCCCTGCTGTGCGCCGTTGGTGACGATGATCTGGTCAGGGCTGGTGGGGCAGCCGCGCCGTTCGAACTGCGCGGCGATCGCACGGCGCAGCGGCGGTAGGCCGAGCGGATCATAGCCGAGGTCGCCCAGAAAGGCCGGCAAGGCTTCAACCGCCGCCTGGCAGGCGCGCCCTACCCCCGGCGCGGCGGGCAGTGCGGCATGAGTCCAGTTGAGGATCTTCCCGCCAATGGGCAGGTCCAATTCAGGCGGTTCGGGATGTATCCGGCCGGGCGGCAGACGCGTGACGCTGCCCGAACCCTGACGGCTTTCCAGATAGCCCTCATCACGCAACCGGTCGAACGCAGCCGCGATCGTCGTCCGGCTGAGGCCCAGCGCGGCGGCCAGTTCCCGTTCGCCCGGCAGGCGCACGTTCAGCCCTACCCGCCCATCCAGCACCAGCATGCGCAGCGCGTCAGCCAGTTGGCGATAGGCGGGTTCGGCGCTCTCGGCGACCCGCCAAACGCCCAGCAATCGAAGCAGCGAGGGCGGACGAAGAGCAGAATTGGACATGGAACCGACTCTTTCCGATCAGAAACAGAAGTCCACTTAGAAACCACAGGCCATTTTGTAAAAGGCCAATATATCTTCAGCGTATCAACCGGCCACCAACCGGATCGACGCGCTCGACACCCAGCCGCTAAGGCACGGCCCGGCATAGGCTTGCTTCCGGTCAACCGGCTCGGACAGGCCGCAATCGGTCGGTGGCTGCGGCACGACGACCACCCCAAGCCACTTTTGGTCCAGACTGCGTGTGCATACGAGGGCTCTCGCCCCTTCCGCCAGACGTCCGACCTCCTGCGCCTCGGCAAAAGGCGCAGCACGGATCGCCAGGCCCTGAGCGCCGACGCGCACCGCCTGCCCCATGGCGGCACAGGCATCCAGTCGCGGGCCATCCTCGCCAATGGTGACAGGGCGTGTGATCTTCGCTCCCAACTGGGTTTCGGGCATGTCATCGCGCGGTGCTCCGGCGATGGAGCTGTTGGGCAACTGCTCCAGCACATCACTGCTATCGGAACAGGCGCCAAGCATCAGAAACAGGGGGATGATAGCGCGCATGCGCCCCTGATAGACCGGCCCATCCTCAAGCGGAAGTCGGCATGTTTCGCTTTAGTTTCTTTGGGGCTTTCCCTATATGCTCAGGCATGAGCGAGGAAAGTCAAAACAGCCCCAACACCAACGCCTATGGCGCCGACAGCATCAAGGTCCTGAAAGGCCTGGACGCCGTGCGCAAACGGCCCGGCATGTATATCGGCGATACCGATGATGGCTCGGGCTTGCACCATATGGTGTTCGAGGTCAGCGACAACGCGATCGACGAGGCGCTGGCCGGACATTGCGACCGCATCCTGATCACGCTCAATCCCGATGGGTCGGTCAGTGTCGAAGACAATGGCCGCGGTATCCCTACCGACATTCACAAGGAAGAAGGCGTTTCTGCGGCCGAGGTCATCATGACCCAGCTGCACGCGGGCGGTAAGTTCGAGAACACGTCCGACGACAATGCCTACAAGGTGTCGGGCGGCCTGCACGGCGTGGGCGTGTCGGTCGTGAACGCGCTCAGCGAATATCTGGACCTCAACATCTGGCGGGACGGCAAGGAGCATTATATGCGCTTTGCCTATGGCGATGCCGTCGCACCGCTCAAGGTCATTGGGGACGCTCCCGAAGGCAAGAAGGGCACGAAGGTCACCTTCCTTCCCTCGACCGAAAAGGCCCCCGGCGACGGCGGCACCTTCAAGAACCATACCGAGTTCGACTTTGAAAAGCTGGAGCATCGCTACCGCGAACTGGCCTTCCTGAACTCCGGCGTGCGACTGTTTCTGGCAGATGCTCGGCATGAGGAGAAGAAGGAAGTCGAACTATTTTATGAGGGTGGCATCGCGGCCTTCGTCAAATATCTTGATCGCAACAAGACACCGCTGATGCCCGATCCGATCGCGATTTCGGGCAGCCGCGACGACGTGACCATCGACGTCGCGCTGGAGTGGAACGATTCTTATTATGAGAACGTGCTCTGCTTCACGAACAACATCCCGCAGCGTGACGGCGGCACGCACCTTGCGGCCTTCCGCGCGGCGCTGACCCGGACCCTCAACAATTATGCCGACAAGTCAGGCATGTTGAAGAAGGAGAAGGTGTCCCTGACCGGCGAGGACATGCGCGAAGGCCTGACCGCGATCGTGTCGGTGAAGCTGCCCGATCCCAAATTCTCGTCCCAGACCAAGGACAAGCTGGTCTCCTCCGAAGTCCGTCAGCCGCTGGAAAGCCTGATGGCCGACAAGATGGCGGAATGGCTGGAAGAGAATCCGGGCCATGGCAAGATGATCATCCAGAAGGTGATCGACGCCGCCGCCGCCCGTGAGGCCGCGAAGAAGGCGCGCGAACTGACCCGGCGCAAGGGCGTGATGGACATCGCCTCCCTGCCCGGCAAGCTGGCCGATTGTCAGGAACGCGACCCCGCTAAGTCCGAACTCTTCCTGGTCGAGGGCGATTCGGCAGGCGGTTCGGCCAAGCAGGGGCGCAACCGGCATAATCAGGCGATCCTGCCTTTGAAGGGCAAGATCCTGAACGTCGAGCGCGCGCGCTTCGACCGGATGCTGTCGTCCAAGGAAGTCGGCACGCTCATTCAGGCGATGGGCACCGGCATCCGCGACGATTTCAACCTGGAAAAGCTGCGCTACCACAAGATCGTCATCATGACCGACGCCGACGTCGATGGCGCGCATATCCGCACGCTGCTGCTGACCTTCTTCTACCGCCAGATGCCGCAGATCATCGATGCCGGGCACCTCTACATCGCCCAGCCGCCGCTCTACAAAGCGACCCGGGGCCGTTCAGAAGTTTACCTGAAGAATGAAGCGGCGCTGGAGCAGTATCTGGTCGACAATGGCGTTGATTCCATGGCGCTGGAAACGACCGGCGGCATGCGTTCGGGCGAAGACCTGCGTTCGCTGATCGAGCATGGCCGCCGGATGCGCGCAGTGATGCGCTATGTGCCGCGCCGCTACAATCCTGCCATTATCGAGGCGCTGGCCATCAACGGCGCGCTTGATCCTGAACTCGGCCATGACGCGCAGGCAGAACGGCTGACGGCGACCGTCAAGTGGATGGACGCGCAGGATGACGAGGGCCGCTGGAGTGGCCGCATCGCCGAAGAGGGCGGTTTCCATTTCGAGCGGCTCTGGCGCGGCGTGACCGATCACCACATGATCGAACATGGCTTCATCGGTTCCGCCGAAGCGCGCAAGCTGCACTCCATCGCTGCCGAGGAAGCCGACAGCTTTCGCACCACCAGCCGACTGGTCACCGCAAAGGCGGCCGCTGCCGCCGAAGAGGCGGGGGAAGACGATCTGCCGGTGGTATCCAAGGGCGCGGTCGTCGTCACCCGGCCCAGCGAATTGCTGGAAGCGGTGCTGACGGCAGGTCGCAAGGGCCTTGCCATTCAGCGTTACAAGGGTCTTGGCGAGATGAATGCCGAGCAGTTGTGGGAAACCACGCTGGACCCCGACAACCGCTCGATGCTGCGCGTCGAGGTTGAGCAGGCGGACGTCGCCGACGAGATCTTCACCCGTCTGATGGGCGATGTCGTCGAACCCCGGCGCGAGTTCATTCAGGACAATGCGCTGAACGTCGCCAATCTGGACGTCTGATCCTGGTAGAGTGAAGCGGCTCTTACAGCCGCTTCAACTTATCAGCCGGACAGCGGTCAACGACCATTTGGACGCTCCCCCGGGGGGTCGCATGTGTTCGTGATCGTCGCGTTTCCGCTGAAGGACAGGCGCAGCGCGACCATCTGGAAGCAGGTGAGCGACATGCCCGATGTGCCGTTGAAGGTCAGCGTATCGTTCGGGAAATAGAAGGCGCCACTGAGGGTCGAATTGGAATTGCCGTTGACCTGGCAGCACTGATTGCTCGCCGCCGCCCTGCTGTCCCGATAGATGGTGATGCCGCTATAGGTGCCGCTGGTGGATTGAGAAAGATCGACCTCCGCTCCACCGTTGATATCCATCGTCGCGAAACTGTTCGCGTTATTGGGCGTCGTGCTGGTCAGCACGAAAGTGCAGCCCATGCAGGTAAGATGGCCCTGAGCGCCAACTTGCAGGCCCGCATTATTCGCCCCATTGGCCAGGTAGTAGACGCCCGGCTTCAGCGTCAGGGTGCCTTGGACATTGATCGTTCCATAGCAGCCAGGCGGATAAAGAGACCCACTAATATCATTAACCGGCGGATCGCTCGATGCGATGCTTATGACATTCCAATTGCTGCCGTTCTTGCACTTCCCATTGGAAACATCGTTGGTGCTCGGGTCAAGATTGGTGCCCGCAAACGGATCGGTCAGCGCTGCATGATTGGGCATGAGCATGGTGCCAGCGGCATAGGCGGTAGATGAGGGGATTCCACCCATAGCTACGATGGGCGAAACCTTCACGGTCGGCTGGCCGTTCACGTTCACCGCATTGCTGCTGATCGAATTGGTGCCCGCGCCGCATCCCAGATCGAGTGTCGAGTTGCCCGCAAAGGTGATCCCGGTGTTGTTGCCACTCTCCTTGGCAAGGAAACAGACCTTGCCATCGGAAACCACCGCCGCCCGCGCCTCAGCGGCCACGGTGGACGTGGACATGCCAAACAGGGCCATCAAGGCCGTGGGCTGAGTGCTGGCCAAACGAACATACATTGCCGAGGTGTAAGTGGTGCCACTACTGGTAGTATAAGCCCCCGGCGTGATCGTAGAGGTGGCTCCCGGGACAAGAGCATTCTGTGTCAGCGCCTTGTTCGCCTGAGCGGTGGCCGCACTGTTACCCTGACTTTGATAGAGCGAATAGGCGCCTGCCATCGCCGCGGAGTCGGCCTCCCGCTGCAATTCCCGCTTCACATGCGAAAGCTGCATGGTGTGGACGCCAAGCCCCGCCGCGCCGATCATGACGGGAAGCGCCAGCGCCGTCAGCATGAGCGCATTGCCCCGCGCGTCGGACCAAAGCGTGCGAAGACGGGACAAGCAATTGAGCAATGGCATCGTCAGCTCCTCGGCTTTAGCTCGTGACATAGGCTCTGCGCGTTTCGGACAGCGCGATCGTCTTGCTGCCGAGCAGAAAGTTGATGGTGACATTGTAGCCCATCGTTATGGTGACATAGTTGGGCTTCGAACTCGTCGTGAACGTGACGGTCGGCGCAACGATGTTGGCCGAGTTCATCCCGAACTGCTTTGACGCTATTCTTGCCTGTATGTCGGCCTCGCTCGGCTTTGGCCACGTCGTTGCATAACGCGCGGCATCCTCGACAGTGCTCCTGAGCCCAGCCTGCGCATAAAAGAGTATCCCGAGCGCCGGAATCCCGATCAGCATGCCCAGCAGGACAGGCGCTACCAGCGCGAATTCCAGCACACCGGCGCCACGGCAATCGCACGCAAGCTGATGGAGAAGGCGAAAAAGCCGTGTCATTGGATTCTCAGGACTCCGGTCGCGGAAATCGGCACGACGCCATTCGAGTTGGCCAGCATCTTCGCCAGCGAACCGAGCGCAAAGGATGGCGTGAAGGTCGTTGAAATCTGAATCTGCGTGTAGCGAGCGGTTTCGCCGGAGGCGCAGGGGTTGGCATTGGTGGTCCAGGTTGTCGCCGTGCCCCCGCACTCAAGTGTCTGGGTGACCGTCACGGCACTGGTCGGCACATTCGCCTGCGCTGCCGCCTGCGCCTGAATGTCGGTTGCGACAACGTCCGTGCCGCCCATCCATGACATCTCCAGACCGCGATTGACGGCTTGTTGGATTTTCATCTTAGCCGCGCCGTAACGGGCCGCATCGACCGTGCCCATGAGGATGATGGCCAGGAAAGGCGCAACCAGCGCCGTTTCAACAAGGGCGATGCCTGATGTCTCGGCCCTGAACCTGGCCAAAAGTGCCCGGAGAGACGCCCGATCGGCGGCAGACGTGGGACAACGCGGCGAATCAGCGCTCGCCTCGCTGCACGACAATCGGCCAAACATAGAAGGACGCATTGAAAATCCCCTTCGCTCGGGGATTTTCTACTCAACACATGCTGTTCATTTGCCTAAACAACATGGTTAATCATCTGCTAAGATGCTGTTTATGCTTCGGTATATATCCGAGGGTATATTAATTAACAGTAAAGAGGCGAGGGAAATATGAAGGCATGGCTGTTCGTTGCAGGCGCTCTTCTGCTCGCGGGTTGCGGCCGGAAGGAAGACATGGGTGAACATCGTGCGAAAGATACGCCAGTCGCGGAAACGCCCATTTTGAACCAGCAGGCGGATCATGACGAACCAGCAAATGTCGCTGACGCGCCAACCCCGCAACCTCCCCCGGAAAGAGTGAACACCGCACCGCTCAGCAACGAAACGCGCTATCGCGCTCTGGGAACCGAACCCTTTTGGGCGGTAACGGTCAAAGGCTCGGTTGCCACGCTGGAGCGCCCGGACAAGGCGCCCGTTCATGTCTCCGTCAACCGGACGGATGACGGTCGCGCCGTGCGGTATCTGGCGGACGGATTTTCGATGACCGTGACGGACGGACCATGCAACGACGGCATGAGCGACGCACATTGGGCCGATCGCGTAGCACTGTCTTTTGGCGAAGGAACTTTGAAGGGCTGCGGCGGAGTGCGCGAGGACTTCTAATCCGTCCGCATCGCCTCTGCCACCAGCGCCTCCGCCTCCATCAGCAGGGCATCTTCGGCCGCTGCCTGCGCGACCTGTTCGCGGCCGATCAGGATCAGCACCGGCACCGCCAGCGGGCTTACTCTATCCAGATCGATATGCAGCATCGTTGCCGATGCCCGATCGATCAGGTCTCCCAGCCGCCCGACATCCGTCATGCGCGCGCGGGCATCGGCCCAAGCCGCCTTCAACAGCAAATGATCCGGCTGATATTTACGCAGCACGTCATAGATGAGATCAGTCGAGAAAGTGACCTGTCGCCCGGTCTTTCGCTTGCCAGGATGCTGACGCTCGATCAGGCCAGCTATGACCGCGACGTCCCGGAAAGCGCGCTTCAACAGGCTCGATTGTTCGACCCATTCGACAAATTCATGATCCAGAATGTCGGCGGAAAACAGGCTCTGCGGGTCCGTCACGGGTTTGAGCCCGTAGACGGCGAGCGCATAGTCATTGGATACGAAACCCAGCGGCATCAAACCCTGCGCATCCATCCGGCGGGTGAGCAGCATGCCCAGCGACTGATGCGCATTCCATCCTTCAAAACTGTAGCAGATCAGATAATGCCGCCCTTCATGCGGGAAGGTTTCAATCAGCAGTTGCCCCGGCTCAGGCAGGGCGGAGCGATATTTCTGCACCTCCAGCCACTCCCGCACATCGTCAGGAAAGCGGTGCCATTCCTCCGGCTCGGCCAGGAAGTGCCGCACACGATCGGCGAGCCGCGTGGACATTGCCATGCGCGTGCCACCCCAGGCGGGCACCCGCGCCTGCTTCGACGTCGCCCGCACAACCAGGTCGGTGACATCCATCCGCACCACCTCCAGCGCGAGGCCGGAAAAGAAGAAGCTGTCGCCGGGTCGCAGCGTCGCGGCGAAACCCTCCTCCACTGTGCCGAGCTTGCGGCCATTGGCGAAACGCACGTCCAGCACCGGCTGGTCGACGATGATCCCGGCATTCATACGATGCTGCTGAATGAAGCGCGGGTGCGACACGCGCCATATCCCGTCCGCATCGTGGGTTAGTCGCTTGAACCGGTCATAAGCGCGCAAGGCATAACCGCCCCCTTCGATGAAGTGCAGGACGTTGGCAAAGCCCTCATCGGTGAGCGCACTATAGGGGGTGGCTGATCGGATTTCCTCCAGCAACTCTTGTTCCGCGAACGGCGCGGCGCAGGCGAGCGCCATCACATGCTGCGCCAGAACGTCAAGGCTGCCGGTACGAAAGTCATCGGCATCCCGCTCCCCCGCCTCCACGGCGTCAAGCGCAGCCCGCGCCTCAAGATATTCAAAACGGTTGCCGGGAATGATGATGGCTTCGCTTGGCTGGTCCAGCCGGTGATTGGCGCGACCGATGCGCTGGAGCAGGCGGGACGATCCCTTGGGCGCACCCATCTGGATCACGCAATCGACATTGCCCCAATCGACGCCCAGGTCGAGGCTCGCGGTCGCGACGAGCGCGCGAAGCCTGCCATCGGCCATCGCATTTTCCACCTTGCGCCGGGCCTCTACCGACAGGCTGCCATGATGGATGCCGATGGGCAGGTTCGCCTCATTCGCGGTCCACAATTCCTGGAAGATCAGCTCGGCAAGCCCCCGCGTATTGCAAAAGACCAGCGTCGTCTGCCGCCGCTCGATTTCGGCCATGACCTGCTTTGCGGCATATTTGCCGGAATGGCCCGACCAGGGGATGCGCCCTTCCGGAATGAGGATCGCGACCTCGGGATCAGCGCCCTGCTCGCCCATGACCGGCGTCACACTGTTGATGTCACCGTCGGGCGCGAGCCAGGCCCGATAGGCGTCGACATCCGCCACGGTCGCGGATAGCGCGACGCGGCGCAGTCCGGGATTGATCCTCTGCAACCGCGCGAGCGACAGGCTGAGCAAATCGCCGCGCTTCTGGGTGGCGAAGGCGTGGACCTCATCAATGATCACCGTCTTGAGCTGCCCGAACATCAGGAAGCTGTCGGGATAGCTCAAGAGCAGCGATAGCGATTCAGGCGTGGTCAGCAATATCTGCGGCGGCCGCGCCCGCTGCCGCGCCTTGCGATCCGAAGGCGTGTCGCCCGTGCGCGTCTCGACCCGGATCGGCAGGTCCATCTCCTCGATCGGGGTAAGCAGATTGCGGCGCACATCGACCGCCAGCGCCTTCAGCGGCGACACATAGAGGGTGTGGAGACCCTCGGCCGGTTCTTCGATCAGGTCGGCAAGCGTAGGCAGGAACCCCGCCAATGTCTTTCCCGCCCCTGTAGGCGCCACCAGCAGCGCATGATCGCCGACACGTGCGGCTGCCAGCATGTCCATCTGATGACGACGCGGCGACCATCCGCGCGCGGTGAACCATTGCTCCAGCGGTTCGGGAAGGCGTTGGTTCATATCGATAGATGTAGGAACGCGCGCAGCCCCTGTCACGATCCCCGCGCGATGTCATGGCGATAACATAATTGCCGGAATGGCTGATCTCTTTCCCCTCGAAAGGCGTTACACTCCTGGCATCATAAAGAGGCGGCAAAGGCCGCAAACGCAGGAGAAACAGCGATGACCGGCGAGACAGAGGCCGACCTTTCAGGTGCCGAGCCCCCGCGCAAGCGCCGACGCGCCAAGCCAGCGATCATGGAGATCGGTGGGCGCAAGCTGAAGCCCGCGACGCTGATGATGGGACATGGCTACGACCCGATGCTGTCGGAAGGATCGCTCAAGCCGCCCATATTCCTCACCTCCACCTTCGCTTTCGAAAGCGCCGCCGCAGGCAAGCGGCATTTTGAAGGCGTCACCGGGATCAGGCCCGGCGGCGCGGAAGGGCTGGTCTATTCCCGCTTCAACGGCCCCAATCAGGAAATCGCCGAAGACCGGCTGGCCGTGTGGGAAGAAGCGGAAGACGCCCTGCTTTTTTCCAGCGGCATGTCGGCAATCGCGACCACGCTGCTCGCCCTCGTCCAGCCCGGCGATGTGATCGTCCATTCCGCGCCGCTTTATGCCGCGACCGAATCGCTGATCGGCCGCATTCTCGGCAAGTTCGGGGTGCAATGGCTCGATTTCCCGGCCGGTTCTACGGAGGAGGAAATCAGCGCGGTTATTGAACGGGCAAAATCGCTCGGCCGCGTCGCGCTCATCTATCTGGAGAGCCCGGCCAACCCCACCAATGTGCTCGTGGATGTGGAGGCGGTCGTGGCCCGCCGTGACCATCTCTTCGCCGGAGAGGCCCATTTGCCTCCGGTCGCGATCGACAACACCTTCCTCGGCCCGCTCTGGCACCACCCGCTGGCCCATGGCGCGGACCTCGTCATCTACAGCCTCACCAAATATGCGGGCGGCCATAGCGACCTTGTGGCGGGCGGGGTTCTGGGGCCAAAAGACCTCATCAACACCATCCGGCTGATGCGCAATACGATCGGCACGATCCTCGACCCGCACAGCGCCTGGATGCTGCTCCGCAGTCTCGAAACGCTGGAGTTGCGCATGAGCCGGGCTGGCGAAAATGCGGCGAAGGTCTGCGCCTGGCTGAAAGACCAGCCGCAGGTGGAAAAGGTCGTCTATCTTGGTTTCCCCGAAACGGAACGTCAGGCGGACATCTACAACCGCCACTGCACGGGCGCGGGATCGACCTTCTCGCTTTATCTGAAGGGTGGCGAGGCTGAAGCTTTCGCCTTCCTTGATGCGCTGAAGATCGCCAAGCTGGCCGTCAGCCTTGGCGGCACGGAGACGCTCGCCAGTCACCCGGCGGCCATGACGCACCTGTCCGTGCCCGCCGAGCGCAAGAAGGCTCTGGCGATCACCGACAATATGGTGCGCATCTCGATCGGCTGCGAGGATGCCGATGATCTGATCGCAGACTTCGCGCAGGCGCTGCAGGCCGTGGGATGAGCGGCAGTCGCCCTGTTGTCCTGGTTGGACAGCCACTGCTGGCGCCGTTGCTGAATATCCTTTCACCCTTCTACGACGCCCGGCCGCTGTGGGAGGAGGAGGCCCAGCGGCAAGCCGATGCCAAGGCCATAGTTTGGGCTGGCGAATTCCCGCTTTCCGTTGCGCTGCTCGACGCCATGCCGCAGCTCCGCCTCATCGCCTGCTTCACCGTCGGCTATGACGGCATCGATCTGGAAGAGGCGGAAAGGCGCGGCATAGCCGTCACGCATGGCGCGGATGCCAATGCCGAGGACGTTGCGGACCATGCGATCGGCCTGATGCTCGCGCAGCGGCGTGCGATCGTAGAAGGCGACCGGCAATTGCGCGCGGGCCTTTGGACAGCAGAATCAGACCGGCTTACCCGTTCCATGAATCAGGCCCGGCTTGGCATCGTCGGTATGGGGCATATCGGGCAGGCTGTCGCCCGGCGAGCGGAAGCGATGCGGATGCAGATCGGCTGGTGGGGTCCGCGCGACAAGCCCGGCTTGCCCTGGCCGCGATCCGAAAGCTTGAAGGCTCTGGCACAGGACAGCGACATATTGCTGGTCGCGGCCCGCGCCGACAGCAGCAATCGTGGGATGATCAGTGCCGGCGTCATGGATGCAATCGGTCGCGACGGGCTGCTCGTCAATGTCGCGCGCGGGCATTTGGTGGATGAAGAGGCCTTGAGGGGGGCTTTGCGTCAGGGAAGACTGGGCGGAGCGGCGCTGGACGTGTTCCAGCAGGAACCTACCCCCGCCGACCTCTGGAAGGACATGCCCAACTGCGTCCTGACACCACATATCGGCGGGGCCACGCAGGAAGCAGTCGCGCGCATGGCGGCGATGGTGTTGGCGAATCTGGAAGCCTTCTTTGCCGGAAAAGCTCTACTCAACCGGGTCGGTTTTCACTGAGCCTGCATCTAGAGCATGATCCGAGCCAGCAGATGATGCCATCTGCTTCGAAAATGTTCTACGCCCAGTCCACCCGCGTCCACCCGCGCTTCGCAGCCAGCTTGGCGAGCGGCTTATGCGGATTGGAAGCGAAAGGCATGTCGGCGAATTCCAGCATGGGCGCATCGGACACATGGTCGGAATAGGCCCGGATCTGCGCATGGTCACGGTCGATCGCTTGCGCCGCCATCCACGCCTTGATCATCCGCAGCTTGCCGGTGTCGTAGCAATTCTCGCCCGCGATCTTCGCGCGCACATAACGCAGGTCCTGGCTCAAATGGTCGGTCGCGATCACCGCGTCGAACCCCAGCCTGCGGGCGATCGGCTCCACATACAGGCGGTAGGATGCGGTGGCGAGCACCAGCCGGTATCCATCGGCCCTGTCCCTTGCGATCTGGTCGAGGGCGCCCGCGCGGACATTGGTCGCGACGACCTTGGCCGCATAGCTTTCGACATGTGGCATCAGCCTGGCGCGCTCGACATTGAAACCGATCATCAGCGCCTGATTCAGCTCCTTCAGCCGCTGCCGACTGATGAGCCTCATCACATAGGCGAGCATCAGCAGGATGACGCAGGGCAGCAGCACCAGCCGCCATGGCGCCAGGCCTTTGGAAACATGTATCAGGAAGCCAGTATAGGTGCCCGAAAAGGTCACCGTGCGGTCCATATCGTATATTGCCAGACGGTGCGTCATGCCGTTTCCGAAACTTTTGCGCCTTGCTATCGTTCTACCGTGCGGATGGGCCGTTTCGGCTTGCCGTGCAACCGATAATGGACCACTAAACCGCCTTGATGAACAAAGCCGCCGATCTTGCCGAAGAAACGCGCGATGGCGGTGCTGTCATTCGGCTTCTCGGGCATTTTTCCATTGCCTGCCTGGGCGATCTGCCCGCCCGCCTCGACGCGGTGTCGGGGCCGGTCGCTGCCATCGACCTGTCCGGCATCGACCATATGGACACGATCGGCGCCTGGACGGTCCACCGTACCGCGAAAAGGCTGAGGTGCGAGCTTACCGGCGGCAATGAAGATGCGCGACGCCTGATCGAGGCCGTGGGCAAGCTGGACGAGCCGGTCAACATCAGGCCCGACTATGTTCCCCCGTTGCAGCGCGTGGTCGGCCAGATCGGCGAAGCGGTGGTCAACTCCTTCACGACGCTTCTCGGCCTCCTCGGCTTTTTCGGCGCGACCTTGGTCGCAAGCTGGAACGTTATCCGGCATCCCAGCAAGTTCCGCGTCAACGCCGTGGTGCAGAGGTTCGAGGTCGTCGGCGTCTCCGCGCTCGGCATCATCGGCCTCATGAGCTTCCTGATCGGGATCGTCATAGCCCAGCAGGGATCGGTGCAGTTGCGCCAGTTCGGCATGGAGATGCTGACGATCAACCTCGTCGGCCGCCTGACCTTCCGCGAACTTGGTGTTCTGATGACGGCGATCATGGTCGCGGGCCGATCCGGCTCAGCCTTCGCCGCGCAGCTCGGCACCATGAAGCTGACCGAGGAAGTGGACGCGATGCGCACCATCGGCGTGTCGCCTATGGAGGCGCTGGTCCTCCCCCGGACGCTGGCGGTTGTCATCATGATGCCGCTGCTCGGCTTCTATTCCTCCATCGTCGCGGTAATCGGCGGTGGGTTCCTGTGCGCCGTCTCGCTGGACATCCCGCCGATCACCTTCATCCAGCGGTTGCGAGAGGTGGTGCCGATCACAGACCTTTGGGTTGGCCTGCTCAAGGCCCCCGTCTTCGGTATCATCATCGCGCTTTCCGGCTGCTTCCAGGGGATGCAGGTGAAGAGCAACGCTGAGGAAGTCGGGCTGCGAACCACGGCTGCCGTTGTCCAAGCGATCTTTTTGGTGATTGTGATCGATGCGTTTTTCGCTGTCTTCTTCACTTGGCTAGGGTGGAACTGATGGCCGAGGAAGAAGAAGCGGCCGCCGAAGAGGCGCGCGTCGACAATGCCGTCGCAAAAAGCGAAATCGCCATCTCCGTCCGGGGCCTCAAGAACAGCTTCGGCGATCAGGTCGTGCATGAAAATCTCGACCTCGACGTGCGTAAGGGCGAGATATTGGGCGTCGTCGGCGGCTCGGGCACCGGCAAATCGGTATTGATGCGCTCGATCATCGGCCTCCAGACACCTGACGAAGGCGAAATCCACGTATTTGGCGAATCGATGGTCGGCCGCCTGGATGACGAGGCGCTGGCCATCCGCAAGCGTTGGGGCGTGTTGTTCCAAGGCGGCGCGCTCTTCTCCACCCTTACGGTGGCTGAAAATGTCGAGGTGCCGATCCGCGAATATTATCCCAATATCGGGCCGCAACTGCGCGACGAGATCGCCGCCTACAAGATCCGGCTGACGGGTCTCCCCGCCGAAGCTGGTCCTAAATATCCCGCCGAGCTTTCAGGCGGCATGAAGAAGCGGGCGGGCCTAGCCCGCGCGCTGGCGCTCGACCCCGACCTGCTGTTTCTTGACGAACCGACTGCCGGACTCGACCCGATCGGCGCAGCGGCGTTCGACGATCAGACGCGCAAGCTTCAACAGACGCTTGGCCTCACCGTCTTCCTCATTACCCATGACCTCGACACGCTATATTCCATCTGCGACCGCGTAGCGGTGCTGGCGGACAGAAAGGTCATCGCGGTCGGCACCATTGATGAGCTATTGGCGACCGATCACCCCTGGATTCAGGAATATTTCAACGGTCCTCGCGGCCGCGCCGCCACGGCGGCCGTGACCCGCGAACGGGAAAAGACGGCGGCACAGCCATCGGACGGAAGGCGATAATATAATGGAAACCCGCTCCAACCATGTGCTGGTGGGCACGGTCACATTGCTGCTGCTGGCGGCGATCATGGTCGCCGCCTTCTGGTTCTCTCGCCTCTCCGAAGGCGACAACATGGAATATGACATCTTCTTCAAACAGTCGGTGAACGGCCTCGCCAAGGGGTCGAGCGTCAATTATTCCGGCGTTCCTTCCGGACAGGTCGAAAAGATCGAGCTGTGGAAACGTGACCCCAGCTTCGTAAAGGTGCGCATCTCCGTGAAGGAAGGCACGCCCGTTCTTCAAGGCACCACCGCCACCATCGCGGGCGTCGGCTTCACCGGCGTCAGCGAGATCGTGCTGGACGGCGCCGTAAAGGGTGCGCCGCCCATCGGCTGCCCTGAGGAAAATCCCCTGTCCGCCTGCCCTGACGGCATTCCGGTCATTCCGACCAAGCCAGGGGCGCTTGGCGAACTGTTGAACAACGCGCCGCAACTGCTGGAGCGACTCTCAACCCTGACCGAGCGTCTAACCGAACTGCTGAACGACAAGAACCAGCAATCGATCGCGGGCATCCTTGCCAATGTCGAGCGCGTGTCGGGCGCCCTCGCCGATCGCAGCCCGGAAATTGCAGCCACCCTTGCCGAAGCGCGCATCGCGGTCCAGCGCACGGGCATCGCGGCGGAACAGATCGGCAAGCTCGCCGCGACCACCGACTCGATGCTGACCGACGAAGGCAAGCCGCTGATGGCCGACTTGCGCAAGAGCGTGCAGTCCGCGACCCGCAGCATCGAAACGCTCGACAAGACGATCGCCGAAGCACAACCGGGCGTGCGTGCGTTCAGCAACCAGACCATGCCTGAAGTCAATCAGCTGGTCCGCGACCTGCGGGAAATGTCGCGCGCCTTCCGCGGCGTTGCCGAAAAACTCGATCAACAGGGCGCGGGGTCGATCGTTGGATCGCCCAAACTGCCCGATTACAAGCGATGAGAGGGACCGCGATGACGTTCCACAAGAAACCTGCCGCCCTTCCCATCATGCTGGCGCTCGCCGCGACGCTGTCAGGCTGCGTTTCCTTCGGCGGGAAGCCGCCGGAACGGCTGCTGTCACTCGACGCGGCGCAGAAGGTCACTCCTGGCACGCTCCGCAGCGCGACCGCGGGGACAACCATCACGGTTGCCGATCCGGAGGCGCCCAAGCTCCTCGACACCGTACGCGTTCCGGTGCGCACGTCGCCCACATCGATCGCCTATGTCACCAAGGTGCAGTGGGCCGACACGCCGCGTCACCTGTTCCAGAAGCTGCTGTCCGAAACCATCGCCGCCAGCAGCAACCGCATCGTGCTCGATCCCGGTCAATATTCGGCCGATGCGGGCCAGCGGCTGATGGGTGACTTGGTCGATTTCGGCCTAGATGAAGCGAGCAACAGCGCCGTGGTCACCTATGACGCTATCCTTGCGGGACCGGGCGGCACCGCGATCGCGCGCCAGCGGTTCACGGCGAGCGCCCCCATAGGCGGCAAGATCGATGCGACGACCATCGGCACTCCGCTCAACAGCGCGGCCAACAAAGTTGCTGCCGACGTCGCGGCATGGCTGGCGGCCAGCGGGCGCTGAGGGACGATAGGCCATGCCGAACCTGTATCGGCATGGCGAATGTCGCCTTAATCCAGGCTCTTGCCCACCTGCTCGGTAACGTCCTTCGACAGGCCCGGTTGACCCAAAATTCTCTGTAACTCGCGCCGCATCAGGGCAGCCCGGCCCTCATCGAAGCGCCGCCACCGCCCCAGCGGCGGCACCAGCCGCGCGGCGGTCTGCGGATTGAGCTTGTCGAGCGCAATGATGCAGTCGGCAACAAGCCGATAGCCCTTGCCCGATCGGTGATGGAACGCCCACTGGTTTCCGGCGAACGCGCCAAAAAGCGAACGGACCCGGTTGGGATTGGCCAGAGTAAAGTCCGGATGCCGCCCCAGCTCCTCCACCAGATCGACCGTATCAGGGTGGGAAGCAAAAGCCTGCGTCTGGAACCACTTGTCGAGCGTCAGCGGATCATCCCGGTAGCGGTTATAGAAAATGTCGAGCGCCGCCTCCCGCTCGTCACTGCGGCCGTTGGCAAGGGTCGCAAGAGCCGATTGCCGCTCCGTCATGTTATCGGCTTCATCAAATTGGGAGAAGGCCAGCCCCGCTGCATCGGCCGCGCCTGAAGCGACCAAATAGACCAAGGCGCCGTTGCGCAGCTTGCGCGCGCCCTTCGCCGCCGAGGACAGCGAAAAGCCGTTCGCCCTGTTTCGCGCGTGCACGTCGCGCCAAAGGGGCTCCAACTCGCGGCCGATCCGGCGCTGCAACGCATCGCGTGCCTCATGGATGGCATCCGGATCGACCTGCGCCATCTGATCGCCCAGATAGGCTTCGCTCGGCAAGCGAATGGCTTCCGCGATGAACGCCCCATCAAGATGCGGGTCGGTGACGGTATCCCGGATCGCCGTGACGATTGCCGCCGCGTCCAACGCCTGTCCGGCGACATGGCCAACCAAGGCATTGACCATCAACTGCTGCATCGCTTCATAGCGGGCGAAGGGATCGTCATCATGCGCGGACAGGAAAGCCAGATCGGCTTGGCTCCTGTCTGTTTCGACGACCACCGGCGCTGAGAAGCCACGATTGATGGACAGAATCGGCGCAGCAACACAGTTCTTGAAGGTGAAGCGCTGCTGCTTCTCCGTCAGGATCAACAGCGTCTCGCCCGAACTTCCGCCGCTGCCGCGATCGAACAAGGCTGTCCGAAGCGGGAGGGCGAACGGAAGCTTTTCCGGCTGGCCCGGCGTCGGCGGCGTGCTTTGCTCCAACAGCAGCTCAGCGGTCTGGGTAACGGGGTCATGCGTCAGGCTCGCCCGGACATGCGGCGTTCCGGCCTGCTCATACCAGCGGCGGAACTGGGTAAGGTCCGCCCCGCCCCCCTCTTCCATCGCCCGGACGAAATCCTCGCAAGTCGCCGCCTCGCCATCGTGCCGCTCGAAATAGAGGTCCGTCGCGGTGCGGAAGCGATCCGGCCCCAGCATCAGCGCGATCATCCTAATCAGTTCAGCGCCCTTGTTGTAGATGGTCGCGGTATAGAAGTTACTGATTTCCATATAGGATTCCGGCCTGACCGGATGGGCAAGCGGACCTCCATCTTCCTGAAACTGCGCCGCGCGCAGCACCCGCACGTCCTCGATGCGCTTGACAGCCTCGCTACCCATGTCCGCCGAAAAGTTCTGATCGCGAAAGACGGTGAAACCCTCCTTCAACGACAACTGGAACCAGTCCCGGCAGGTGACGCGATTTCCTGACCAGTTGTGGAAATATTCATGCGCCACCACCCCTTCGACGCCGTCATAATCGGCATCCGTCGCGGTCTCGGGATCGGCCAGAATGTAGCGCGAATTGAATATGTTAAGGCCCTTATTCTCCATCGCGCCGAAGTTGAAGTCCGCCACGGCGACGATGTTGAAGACGTCCAGGTCATATTCGCGACCATAGACGCGCTCATCCCACGCCATGCTGTTCTTCAACGCCTGCATGGCATGGCCCGTGCGCGGTAGATCAGCTTCCTTCACCCAGATGCCCAGCTTCACCTCGCGCCCACTCATCGTCACGAAGCTGTCGCTGTTGCAGGCAAGGTCGCCCGCAACCAGCGCGAAGAGATAGCAGGGTTTGGGGTACGGATCGGTCCATCGTGCCCAATGCCGCCCGCTGGAAAGTTCGCCCCGCCCGACCGGATCACCGTTGGAAAGCAGGATCGGATAGCGCGCCTTGTCCGCCTCCATTCGAACGGAATAGCGGGAGAGGATGTCCGGTCGATCCGGGAAGAAGGTGATCCGACGAAATCCTTCCGCCTCACATTGGGTGCAAAGCAGCCCGCCGCTGGCATAAAGGCCCATCAGCTTGCTGTTATGCTCAGGAGCAAGCTCCACCAGCGTTTCCACCTGATGAACCCCGCCCGAAAGCGGGATAATCAAGGCGCCGCCATCCGTCTTCCACTCGCCCGAGCCGAGGGCGTGGCCGTCCACCTTTACTTCGACGGGCGTCAGTTCATCTCCGTCCAGCCTCAGCGCGCGATCATGCGCACCATTGCGGCTAACGTTCAGCCTTGCCCTTACCGTCGTGCGCGCGGGGTCCAAAAGGAAGTCCAGCTCAATCTCGGGGACGAGCCAGTCGGGCGGCCTATAGTCCTGACGTCGAACGACAATGGGCGCGGAAGCATTTGCAGATTGTATGTCAGCCATCGCGGCAATCTAAAGCATTTTCCAGACAGGTGGTATCACCCGCTGGCCCGGAAAATGCGGAAAACGAGAGTTAAACCGAGCATTTTCGAGGCAGGGCGGCGGCGTCACCCGCTGACTCAGACAGCGCCGCAATTAAACCCATGCAGTTTTGATCGGGTCATGCTCTGGGCAAGACCCTCGTCAGATGCCAGTGGCGCGCGGCGAATCATGCCACGCTTGCCTGTTCAGATACGCTCGCCGGACAGGCGCTGGCACAGCATGTCGAGCTGGTCGAGCGTCGAATAACGCAACGACAGCGTGCCGCCCGCGCCCTCCCCATGTCCAATGTCCACTTTGACGCCAAGAATATCGGCAAGATGCTGTTCGAGCGCCGCGATATCGGGATCCTTGCTGACCAGTCCCGACGAGGCCCGGCCTCGCGGCGCGGCCCTGTCCCCCTTTTTCGACCGGCGCACCAGGTCTTCGGTATCGCGCACCGACAGGCCCTTGGCCTCCACGGTCTTCGCGAGCGTCTCACAATCCGGCGCACCGATCAGCGCCCGGGCGTGCCCCATGGACAGTTTCTGCTCAACGACTTGTTGCTGCACAGAGGCAGGAAGATCGAGCAGCCGGATAAGATTGGCGATATGGCTGCGCGATTTGCCAACGATCCGTCCCAGCGCTTCCTGGCTGTGATTAAAGTCCGCGATCAGCTTGCGATAGGCTTCCGCCTCTTCGATCGGGTTCAGGTCTTCGCGCTGGATATTCTCGACCAGCGCGATTTCCAGCGTTTCGGCTTCGTCAAAATCGCGGACGATAGCCGGGATGCGGTGCAATTGCGCACGCTGCGCCGCCCGCCAACGTCGTTCCCCCGCAACGATCTGAAATCCGCCGCCATGGGGGCGCACGATGATCGGCTGGATAACGCCACGCTTGCCGATGCTGTCCGCCAGCTCGGCCAAGGCACCTTCGTCAAAATGACGGCGAGGCTGCTCCGGATGCGGCTGGATCAAAGCGACTTCGATGCTCTGAATAGCCTTGGTCGAAGCGGAAACGGCCTGTGGTGCGACCGGCTCTTCTCTCGTTACGTCGCCCAGCAGCGCTGAAAGGCCCCGTCCCAGTCCATGGGGACGCTTGATAACCTTCAGCTTTTCATCATTCTCGTTGCTCAAGCCGCAACCTCCTGTGGGGGCAGACGCGAAATCAGTTCACGGGCGAGGCGCATATAGGCCTCCGAACCAGAACAGCGGAAGTCGTAGATGAGCGCCGGAACGCCATGGCTTGGCGCTTCTGAAAGCCGAACGTTCCGCGGAATAACCGTCGAGAACACCAAGTCGCCCAGACAGGCCCGCACATCGTCCGCGACCTGATCTGTGAGGCGATTACGCCGATCATACATGGTCAGCGCCACACCCATGATCGAAAGCCCCGGATTGAAACGGCCGCGAATGCGCTCCACCGTCTGCAATAGCTGAGAAAGGCCTTCCAGCGCGAAGAATTCACACTGAAGCGGAACGAGCAGGGATTGGGCAGCCACCATCGCATTGATGGTCAGGAGGCCGAGCGAAGGCGGACAATCGATGAGGCAGATATCCCACCTACCGGCCTGCGCTTCGCTGAGCACCCGCTCCAGTCGGTGGGTCCGTTCCTCATATTCGATCAATTCGATCTCGGCCCCCGACAAGTCCTGCGTCGCCGCGATGATGTCGAGTTTAGGCACGCGGGTCGGCAGGATCGCATCTTCAATGGCGCAATTCCCGACGAGCAAGTCGTAGCTTGACCAGGTGCGATCGGATTGATGGACCCCCAATCCTGTTGAAGCATTCCCTTGGGGATCAAGGTCGATCAACAACACTCTCAGGCCAGTAGCGGCAAGCCCAGTTGCCAAGTTGATCGCCGTTGTGGTCTTCCCCACCCCACCCTTTTGATTGGCAATGGCGATACGGATCATTTGCGACCTTTCTTGCCCCTTGGCGCCACCGACTGCGCTATGATGATTGCGCTTTCCGGGTCGGTGATGCTGCGTTCCACGTGAAACACACCTTGCCACGAGGATCGCGCCGCCTCCAGTTCATTCTGCGCATTACGCCCCTTTGGCAACACCCAAAGGGTTCGATTATCGGACAAATGGAGCGCCGAGGGGAAGAGGCGCTCCAACGGCGCGTAAGCGCGCGCACTGATTACCGCCGCCGCCTTTGAGGAAGCACCTTCCACCCGTCCGCCGTAAACTTGAGCATTCTTGATGCCGACACTGTCGATCACCTCATTCAGGAAATCTATTCTCTTACGCCGCGATTCTATCATCAGCACGGGCCGGTCGCTCAAGATGGCGATCACGATTGCGGGCAAACCCGCTCCCGATCCGAGGTCGATCCAAAGGCCCTCACCCGCGCTATTGGCCAATGTGAGAAGCTGAGCCGAATCCGCAATATGCCTCGCCCAGACATGATCACGCGTGGACTCTGCAATCAAATTCTGCTGATCCATTTCGGACAGCAAGATTTGCACATAGCCGTCCAGCTTCTCACATGTTTCACGTGAAACGGGGAAATGCTGCTCCAGCCATGCCTTCGCTTCATCCTCCGTCATGCGGCTTGACGCCGAACATGTACCAGCAACGCTGCCAAAGCCGCTGGGGTAATGCCCCGAATGCGGCCCGCAGCCGCCAGCGTATCGGGGCGAGCCTTATCAAGCCTCTCGATCATCTCGCTCGACAGTCCACCGATTGCCCCGAAGTCAAAGTCGGCCGGGATCGACACCCGCTCGTCGCGACGCAAGGCAGCAATCTCTGCCGCTTGGCGTTCGAGATACGGAGCGTAATGAGCGTCCTCCAAGATTTCGTCTCGCACACTCTCGTCCACTGATGTGAGCGACGGCGCCAAAGCGAACAGCAATTCCCGCTGGACTTCCGGAAACCGCGCCCATTCAAACAACGTTCTTCGCGAGCCATCCTGCCGGACATTCGCACCCGCGCGGGCAAGCTGAGTGGCGCTCAGCTGCTGCCCCAGCTCCTCATCCACACTGGCGCGCTGCGAAGCCCGCCGATCATAATGAGCGAGCCGATCCTCGCCCAATATGCCATGCACCCGACCAACGTCTGCCAGCCTACTCCCGGCATTGTCCGCTCGAAGCCGCAATCGATACTCCGCCCGCGCAGTCAGCATGCGGTACGGCTCAGTCACGCCTTGCAGCACCAAGTCATCGACCATGACGCCGATATAACTGCTCGCCCGATCGAGGATCATCGGCGCATCACCCTTGGCACGCGCCGCCGCATTCACACCGGCGACCAGCCCTTGCGCCGCCGCTTCCTCATAGCCCGTGGTGCCATTTATCTGCCCTGCGCAGAACAGGCCGGGGACCTCTCGCATTTCCAGACTGTGGTCCAATGCGCGCGGATCGATATGATCATATTCGACCGCATAGCCCGGCACCACAATCTCGGCACACTCCAGCCCCACCATCGACCTGACCATCTGCTCCTGTACATCGGCAGGCAGGGAGGTACTGATCCCATTGGGATAAACCAGATGGCTTCCCAGCCCTTCCGGCTCCAGAAAAATCTGATGCCCGTCACGATCGCCGAAACGGATCACCTTGTCCTCGATCGAAGGGCAGTATCGAGGACCGCGCCCCTCGATCGCCCCGCTGAACAATGGCGAGCGCCCCAGCCCCCCACGGATGATCGCGTGGGTCCCCTCATTGGTACGCGTGATCGCGCAGCTCAACTGCGGAAGCCGCCGTCCTGCGGAGATGGCGGACATGGTCCAATCGCCACCGTCAGACGGCTGCTCCTCCAGCACCCCCCAATTTATCGATCGCCCATCCAGCCTCGGCGGGGTCCCGGTCTTCAGCCGCGCGATTGGCAGGCCCAGCCCACGAAGCTGAACACCCAGTACCGTTGCCGCCTGCTCTCCGGTTCGACCGCCCGTCAGAGTCTCCTCGCCCCGGAATAATTTGCCGCCCAGAAATGTGCCCGTGGCCAACACGATCGCGGGAGCCGACAAACGGCGCCCGTCTGCTAACTCCAGCCCGTCAACCTCGCCCTTCTTCAGGAGCAGCGCCGCAGCCTCACCCTCGATGATTTCGATCCCGCGCTGCGCATCGATCATGCGGTGAATAGCGGCCCGGTAATGGGATCGATCGGCCTGCACGCGCGGCCCCTGAACGGCGGCGCCTTTGCTGCTGTTCAACATCCGATAATGTATCGCGGCGGCATCGGCGGCACGCGCTATCAAGCCATCCAGCGCATCAACCTCGCGCACCAAATGACCTTTGCCTAAACCCCCGATCGCCGGGTTGCACGACATCGCCCCCACCGTTGCTTTTTCGAAGGTGAGAAGCGCCACCCGCGCACCCTTGCGAGCAGCCGCAGCCGCAGCCTCACACCCGGCATGGCCGCCGCCCACCACTATCACGTCAAAAGCTGTCTGCATGCCGCGCCCTTATCAGAATTGGGGCCTCGCGGTCAAAACTGTTCCACGTGGAACAGCGGTCATTTGCCGATGCAAAATCCTGCAAAGAGCCGGTCGAGCATATGCGCGGTGCTTGCCCGCCCCGTCAGCGCGTCGATGGCCGTACGCGCATGCCGAAGATCTTCAGCGACAATGAGAAGGTCTGACTGCGGCAAGGCGTTTTCCAAATGACCGACGAGCAGCGCAACACCCTCCCGCTGCCTTTCGTGCAGAGCATATTCGCTTACCCCCGGCAGCAAGGCAGCCGCTCGCTCCAAAAGCAATGCGATGAGGGTCTCCATCCCCTCGCCCGTCACCGCCGATATGGGCAAGCCATTTGTCACCGCATGCCGGTCACATTGGGCACCGACAATAATCGCGTCGGGGCTTGGTGCCTCGGCCGCGTCGCCAAGCCAAAGGATGATGTCAGCACTGTCCAGCGCAGCGCGCGCCCGGTCCATCCCGATCGCTTCGATGACGTCCGATGTCGCCTCTCTCAAACCAGCGGTATCGGTAAACAGAAAAGCCGTGCCGCCGAGCGCTGCGGGCACTTCTATGCGGTCGCGCGTCGTACCTGCGACATCGGACACGATCGCCGCCTCCCGCCCCACCAGCGCATTCAAAAGCGTCGACTTCCCCGCATTGGGCGGCCCAGCCAGCACCACCCGGATGCCATCCCGCAAACGCTCGGCCGAAGGCGCACTTAGCGCCGACCGCACCTCCTCAATGAGCGCAGCTATACCGGAGCCGATACGTTCCTCGGCCCCATGTTCAGGCACATCATCCTCATCGGAAAAATCGAGCGCTGCCTCCGCCATGGCGGAAAGATCAAGCAAGCTCCTTTGCCACTGTTCCAGCCGACGAGAAAAATGCCCCTCGGACATGAGTAGAGCCGCGCGCCGTTGCTGCTGGGTTTCGGCGGCGAGAAGATCGGCCAGCCCCTCAACCTCATTGAGATCCATGCGCCCATTCATAAACGCCCGGCGGGTAAACTCACCCGGCTGGGCCTGCCGCACGCCTTCAAAGGACCTTAGCGCATCCTCCAGCCCCGCCACCACGGCCCGCCCGCCGTGGCAATGCAGCTCCGCCAGGTCTTCCCCGGTCGCAGTGCCAGGGCCAGGAAACCAGAGGATGAGCGCGCGATCGAGAGGCGCCCCGTTGCGCGGGTCTTTCAGCAAGGCCAGCCGCGCCCGCCGGGGTTCGGGAAGTTGCCCCGCAAGGCCCTGCAAGGCGGCAGCGGCAGCAGGGCCACTTATCCGAATGACCCCAATCCCTGCCGGTGGCGCACCACTCGACAGGGCGAAAATCGTATCTGCCATTAACGGATCAGGACTTGTCGCCATTCTTCCCAGCAACGCCAGAAAGGCCGATGTCCATCATCTGCCGGAACAGGCGCATCCCCGCATCCCCCAAGGGAGAGAAGCTTTTGAACATCGTTTCCATCTGTTCCGCGCTGGCGATGCCATCAAAGCTGTCCAGCATCGTTTTCACATATTTGTCGTGAATGGGCGTGACATCAGGCAGGCCCAAAAAGGCCCGCGCCTCGGTTGGGGTGCAATCTACGTCGACCGTTACTTTCATCCTGCGCACCTTCAATTGCCAACGATCGTCGTCATGCCGCAACATGGCCCCTGAACGCAAATAATTTGGCCACAGCAGCGTTGGCGGTTCTGCAAAAGCCGCTTATCCTCAAACACAGTGCAGCGAACGAAAGGACATCCGCCATGGGATCATTTACGCCGATTTCGACCCTTGAGGGCGATGCGCAATTCGACACCTATGTCGCTCGACCCGACGGAACCCCGCGCGGGGCGATTATCGTCATTCAGGAAATCTTCGGCGTGAACGAAGGCATTCGCCGCAAATGCGACAATTGGGCCAGCCAAGGATATCTGGCGGTTTCTCCCGACCTGTTCTGGCGTGACACCGCGCATGTCGAACTGGATGCGGACGTTCCAGAACAATTTCAGGCGGCAATCGGCCACATGCAGAAGCTGGATCAGGACCTCGCCATCTATGACATTGAATCAGCGATCAAATTCGCTCGGGCCGAACTGAGTGGCACAGGCAAGGTCGGCGTGGTCGGCTACTGCCTTGGCGGGCGGCTGACCTTCATGGCGGCCTGCCGGACGGATGGCGACGCCTTTGTCGGCTATTATGGCGTGGGCATCGACAATCTTCTGGGCGAGCAGCATGCGATCGGCAAACCCGTCCTGCTGCACATCCCCACCGCTGACGGATTCGTGCCGCCGGAAGTCCAGAAGACGATGCATGACGGCCTGAAGGACAATCGCCATGTAACCCTTCACGATTATGAGGGGCTGGACCATGGCTTCGCCGCTGAAATGGGCGCGCGCCGGGTCGAGGATGCCGCGCAACTGGCCGATCAGCGCACAGCCGATTTCTTCGCCACGCATCTCTGACCGATGCGCCGCCCATGACACGAGCCTGGCGCATGATCGTCCGCGCGACCGGTGGTCCGGAGGTGATCGAGCGGGAGTATTTCGATCCCGCGCCTCCGGCCGAGGGTGAGGTGCTGATCGCTCAAGATGCAATCGGCTTGAACTTCATCGACACCTATCATCGGTCGGGCCTCTACGAAGCATCGCTCCCCCTCACCCTCGGCGTCGAAGGCGCGGGCTATGTCGCGGCCTTGGGACCGGGCGCCAGCGGGCTGGCGATCGGCGACAAGGTTGGCTCGGCGGGCGGTATGGGCGCCTATGCCACCCATCGCACGGTCGCCGCCGACCGCGTCATAAGGATTCCAGACGAAATCGGCACGGATGACGCAGCCGCTATGATGTTGAAGGGCATGACCGCCTGCTTCCTTGCAGAGGATATATTGCCGCTGCGGCAGGGTCAGGTCGCCCTCGTCCATGCAGCCGCGGGTGGCGTAGGTTCCGTGCTGGTGCCTTGGCTTCGGGACAAGGGCGTCGTGGTCATCGCCCATAGCGGTTCAGCAGAAAAGGCCGCAACCGTGCAAGCCGACCACAGCCTGCATTGCCCGTTGCCGGACCTTGCCGACCGGGTGCGCGCCCTTACGGACGGACAGGGTGTAGACGTTGTCTATGATGGCGTGGGGAAGGATAGCTGGAGCGCGTCGCTTGGCTCTCTCAAACGGCGCGGCATGATGGTGAGCTATGGCAATGCGTCTGGCCCAGTACCGCCGGTCAGCCTGCTGGAACTCAGTCGCGCCGGATCACTCTATGTGATCCGCCCCACCCTGTTCGACTATATCGTGACGCAGGAGGAACTGAAGCATGTCAGTGACCGCCTGTTCGATCGCATGCTGAGGGGCGTCGTTCGCGCCCATATCGGCCAGCGTTTCGCCCTTTCGGAGGCTGCGGAAGCACATCGGGCGCTGGAAGGGCGACAGACCATCGGTAGCACCATCCTGGTGCCATAGGCGCGCTGAAGAAGTCTGAAACGGGTTGAGCAGGTGACGGGCTCAAACCCGCCCCTGCTCGCCTCAATCACACAAAGAGGGTCAGAATGCCGACCTGATGGTCGATAATACCCTCATAGATCATCTTGACGGCGACATAGATGATGACGGCCAGACCCAGATAAGCGATCCACCGGAAACGCTCGATATATTTGGCGATGATGTTCGCCGCGATACCCATCAGGGCAACCGACAGGATAAGCCCGATGATCAGGATGCCAGGGTGATCACGCGCCGCGCCTGCCACGGCCAGAACATTGTCCAGGCTCATCGACACGTCGGCAACGGCGACAGCCCAAGCGGCGGCTGCGAAGCTCTTGGCGGGACGCAGCCCCGATATGTCATCGTCGCTGGGATCGTCCGGCGTGTCGGCACCCCGCTTCGGGTGCAGTTCGCGCCACATCTTCCAGCTTACCCACAGCAGCAGCAGGCCACCGGCCAGGATCAGGCCGACAATCTGCATCAGCTGCGTCACGACCAGGGCAAAACCGATACGCAGCACCAATGCGGCGATGATACCGATCATGATGACGCGCTGGCGTTGCTGCACCGGCAGGCCCGCCGCCAATGCGCCCACGACGATCGCATTGTCGCCAGCCAGCAGGATGTCGATCATCAGCACTTGGCCAAAAGCCGACAAGGCAGCCGGAGAACCGATATTGCTGAAATCGTTGACGATGTGCCCCCAAATATCGGCGGGCGAACCCATACCCTGCGCGGCAGCGGCGGCAGTCGTAAGAAGGTCGATCATAACGGCCTGATATAACTCCGCTTATTGGTTCATCGAGTCGAAGAAATCTTCGTTGGTCTTGGAATCCTTCATCTTGTCGAGCAGGAACTCCATTGCGTCGACCGTACCCATCTGCATCAGGATACGGCGCAGCACCCACATCTTGGAAAGCTTGGCCTTGTCGACCAGCAGCTCTTCCTTGCGGGTGCCCGACTTGCCGACGTCCAGCGCCGGGAAGATGCGCTTGTCCGCGACCTTGCGGTCCAGCACGATTTCCGAGTTGCCGGTGCCCTTGAACTCTTCGAAGATGACTTCGTCCATGCGGCTGCCAGTGTCGATCAGGGCCGTCGCGATGATGGAGAGCGAACCGCCCTCTTCGATGTTGCGCGCCGCACCGAAGAAGCGCTTGGGACGCTGGAGCGCATTGGCGTCAACGCCGCCCGTCAGCACCTTGCCCGACGAGGGCACGACGGTATTGTAGGCACGACCGAGGCGGGTGATCGAATCAAGCAGGATCACCACATCCTTCTTATGTTCCACGAGGCGCTTGGCCTTTTCGAGCACCATTTCGGCGACCTGCACGTGGCGCTGCGCGGGTTCGTCGAAGGTTGAGGACACGACCTCGCCCTTCACGCTGCGCTGCATGTCGGTGACTTCTTCCGGACGCTCGTCGATCAACAGGACGATTAAGAAGACTTCGGGATGATTGTCGGTGATCGCCTTGGCGATGTTCTGGAGCAGGACGGTCTTACCGGTGCGCGGCGGCGCGACGATCAGGGCGCGCTGGCCCTTGCCCTGCGGCGAGACGATGTCGATGACGCGGGCCGACTTGTCCTTGACCGTCGGGTCGAGCGTATCGAGCACCAGCTTCTGGGTCGGATAGAGCGGCGTCAGGTTGTCGAAGTTGACGCGATGGCGGACGACATCCGGGTCATCGAAGTTGACGGAGATAAGCTTCGTCAGCGCGAAATAGCGCTCGCCATCCTTGGGCGCGCGGATTTCGCCTTCCACCGTATCACCCGTGCGCAGGCCGAACTTGCGGACCTGATTGGGCGACACATAGATGTCGTCGGGACCGGCAAGGAAGTTCGCTTCGGGCGAACGCAGGAAGCCGAAGCCATCGGCCAGCACCTCGATCGTGCCCTCACCCATGATCTGCTCGCCATTTTCCGCCTCAGCCTTGAGGATCGCGAACATCAGGTCCTGTTTGCGCAGGGTCGATGCGCCTTCGACGCCCAGTTCTTCCGCCGTGGTGACCAGGTCGGCGGGTGATTTCTTCTTGAGGTCTTTAAGGTGCATTCGACTTGAGTCCGATGACGAGAGATGAAGATTGGAAATACGAAAAAGGAGAGTCGCCCGGTATGGAAAACACGGGACTCCGGCGCTGGACGGCCGGGATAGACCGTCCGCGTTTAGCGATCAGCCCCCCCCAAAGTCAAGGTGTCGCTTGGCCCTGCCTTGCTGGAAATGCTGGCTCCCGCCGCCTTCATCGGCAAATGGTGCAGCAGTTGCGGCAATGGACCGGCCTTTGCGATCCATGCTATGACTTGGCGCTCTAGCTGAAGAGGCGAAGGGCATGAGAAGGCCTTATCTCGTCCCTGCAATGGCCATCCTGATGATGTGCCCGCCCGCCGCGGGTCAGCCGGTAACTGCGGCCGATCCGCCCGCCGTGGTCCGCACCCTCTCGACCAGTGACGACCGCGTCTCCATCCCCATCCACATCGATGGACGCGGCCCTTGGAACTTCATCGTCGATACCGGATCGCAGCGCACCGTCATCTCCCGTGATCTTGCCGATCAGCTCGCCCTCCCCGCCCGACGTCGCGTCACCATCGTCAGCATGGCGGGCCGCCAGGAAACGCGCACCGTCGCTGTTCCGCAGCTCGGCTATGGCGCGGAAACGGTCGATGACATCGAAGCGCCCGTGCTGGAGGGGGACCATCTCGGCGCGGCTGGGCTGCTCGGGCTCGACAGCCTGCATGCCAAGCGCCTCCTCCTGAATTTCCGCACCGGCCGAATGGAAATCGGCGCCAGCCGTCCCTCATGGCGGGACCCCAACGCCATCATCGTCGAGGCACGGCGCCGCAAGGGGCAGCTGATCCTGCTGCATTCCGACGCCAACGGGTTGAAGGTCAACATCATCCTCGACACCGGCACGCATCTAAGCGTTGGCAATCTCGCCCTGCGCGACAAACTGATCCGCAAGAAACGCGCCCCGGCGATGAGCGAGATCAGCCTGATGAGCGTAACCGGCGAGACCCTGACGGGTCAGCTTGGACGCATCGGCAGGATCCGCATGGGACCCATCGCCTTGACCGACCTGCCAGTCATGTTCGCCGATGCCCAGCCGTTCAGCGAACTTGGGCTGCAGGATAAGCCGACCCTGCTACTGGGCATTCAGGCCCTCAGAATGTTCGATCGCGTCGCCATCGACTTCGGCCGGGGCAAGGTCGATTTCCTGATGCCGGATGCCAGCGCCTTTGATCCACGGCGCTTTGCCGCAGCACCCCGTCAGGCCGGTTAGAGCATTATAGAGCCTTGTACCCTCTATCTCCATCACTCAACTCCGTTCGGGCTGAGCTTGTCCAAGCCCTCTCCTTATTAAAAAGGAAGTGGAACCGTTGGCTTCGCCAGCCTGCGGCTCGACAGGCTCAGGGCGAACGGTAACGGGGGGAGTGCCGATTTAGGGATCAATGCCCTAGCGCGGCGCAGTCCGCTGCCTGTCGCGGCCGAGCACCTGATCGATCCATTGCTGGTCCAGCTTTGGCGGCGCCGTCCGGGCACGAGGCGCCTGATCGACCGACTGATCGTCCTGCTGGGGCTCTTGATCTTGCTGCTGTTGCTGCGGGTCCTGACTGATCGGCAATCCATTTTCATCGACCATCATGCCCCCGCCCGTTCCATTATCGGGCTGGCCATAATAGGCCTCGTCGTCGGGCTCCAACTGCCATTCGGGCAGCGTTACCTGCGTCTCGAACTGCTCGACGGGGCGGCGCGACACGGCGACCTTCATATAGTCGGCAAAGGCGTGCGCGGGCGCGCGGCCACCCTGCAAAACACTCACCGGTCGCGCATCGTCCCTGCCCATCCAGACGCCCGTCGTGATCCCGCTGGAAAAGCCCAGGAACCATCCATCCTTGTTGCTGCTGGTGGTGCCCGTCTTGCCCGCGACCGGCCTGCCAATCTGCGCCGCCTTGCCCGTGCCCGTGCTGACCGCCGTCTGCATCAGGTCCGTCATCCCCGCCGCTACCCAGGGCGCGACAAGCACCCGGCTGGTATCATCCTGATGCTGGTAGAGCAGCCGCCCATCGGCCGTCGTCACCTTCGTGATGCCATAGGGCGTTACCGCCACCCCCTTGCGCGCGATGGACGCAAAAGCGCGGGTCATGTCGATCAGGCGCACGTCGGACGTGCCCAACACCATCGAGGGATGCGTATTGATCGGCGTCGTCACGCCAAAGCGCCGCGCCATGTCCGCCACTGTGGGAAAGCCCACCTCAACGCCCAGCTGCGCGGCAACCGTGTTGATGGAGTAAGCGAAGGCCGTCCGAACATCGATGTCGCCGGAATAGCGACCGCTGCTGTTGCGCGGGCTCCATCCGTTGATCGTCACCGGTTTGTCCGTAACGCCGGTATCAGGCGTATAGCCCGCCTCCAGCGCCGCCATATAGACGAATATCTTCCAGGCCGAGCCCGGCTGCCGCGTGGCTGTCGTCGCCCGGTTATAGTTGGATGTCACATAGTCGAGCCCCCCGACCATCGCCCGCACCGCGCCATCCCGATCGAGCGAAACCAGCGCACCCTGCGCACCCCCCGGCACATTCGCCTGGATCGCCGCCGTCGCCGCCTTCTGCATGCCCAGATCGATGGTGGTATAGACCTCCAGCGGCTCATTGGGCTCATCCACCAGCACATCGAGTTGCGGCAGCGCCCAGTCGGTGAAGTAGCGCACACTGTTTTGCGGAGGCTCCGGCGCCATCTTGACGTCGTTCAGGTCGATGCTGGCCCGCTGCGCCGCGCTGATCGCGCCATTTTCCTGCATCAGTTCCAGCACGACGCCCGCACGGCCGATTGCCGCTTCGGCATCGGCGGTCGGCGAATAGCTCGACGGCGCCTTCACCAGCCCCGCGATGATCGCCGCTTCCGGCAGGCTGAGCGCGGCGGCGGGGTGACCGAAGAATTTACGGCTTGCGGCGTCGATGCCATAGGCGCCGCCGCCGAAATACACCTTGTTGAGGTACAGCTCCAAAATCTGCCGCTTGGAAAATTTCCGCTCCAGCGCCAGCGCCAGGATCATCTCCCGAACCTTGCGGCCCCAACTATAGCTGTTGTTGAGGAAAATGTTGCGCGTCACCTGCTGGGTAATGGTCGACGCACCCTGCCAGCGGCGGCCCTTGCCCCGATTCTCCAACGCCACCCAGGTCGCGCGCGCCATGCCGATCGGATCGACGCCGGGATGCAGGTAGAAGCGCCTGTCCTCCGTGGAAACCATCGCATCGACCATCACCGTCGGTATCTGGTCATAGGACAGCCAGCGGCCAAAGCTCGGCCCCAACGACACGATCACGCTGCCGTCGGCGGCATGGACGCGGATCATCTGGCCGTTGGGCGATGATTTCAGCGATTCATAATCGGGCAGCGACTGGTAGGCGATCACCACCGCCACGACGATCGCGAACAAAGCGCCCACCGTCGCGACCAGTCCGAACTTGATGCCCCGGATCAGCCACCGCTTCGCGCCCCCGGGCGTGTCCTTGCTCTTGCCTGCTCGTGCCATCTACATCGCCCGGATACGCGCTAAGGGATCAAGCCACCAGCGCAAAACAGGCACTGACAACCTCATGATCTTGGTTCTCAATAGGAGCGACGCTTTACCGGCGATGAATGATTATTCAACCTCGTCGCGCGGCTTGAAGTCCAGCGACGCACTGTTCATGCAATAGCGCAGGCCGTTGACGCCCGGACCATCGGGAAAGACATGGCCCAAATGCCCTTCGCACTTCGCGCAACGCACTTCGGTGCGGATCATGCCGTGGCTGCTGTCGCGAATCTCCTCCACCGCGTCGATGTCGACCGGTGCGGTAAAGCTGGGCCAGCCAGAGCCGCTGTCATATTTTTCCTCGGCATCGAACAACTCTGCCCCACAACCGGCGCAAAAATAGACGCCGTCAGCCTTGTTGCTGTTATATTTGCCGGTAAAGGCCCGCTCCGTCCCCGCCTCTCGCAACACATGAAATTGTTCGGAAGAAAGGCGCTCGCGCCATTCGGCGTCGGTCAGGTTGAGCTTGTCCATGGCCGCAATATGGCGACGGCCTTTCCTGCGATCAAGCGCTTAGCGCTCCCGTGCCGCCTGCCGCGCAATGGCTAGCAGTTCGTGGCGCACCATCAGGTCGCCAAGGCCCCTGCCCGACCGGCTCGCCCGTTCCGCCTGCGCCAGCCGCTGGATCACGCGGGCGATGCCATGCGCGTCCCACAGCCGCACCTGCCGGGTGACGACGCCCTTTTCCTTCCAGAATACCTGTTTGCCCGCCGCTTCGACGGCTCCTTCCAGCCGTCCGCTGTCATCGAAGGACGAACGGATATTGGCGAGCAGCATCGCACGGGTCAGTAGTGGACGCAGCACCGCCGCCATCGCGGTCCCTGCCTCAGCCAGACGCCCCAGTTCCCGATGCATGGCGCGCAGGTCGCCCCCCAGCACGGCATTGACCAGCGGCGCCGCGTCCGAATCGGGATTGTCGGCCGACAGGGCGTCCAGCGCTTCCGCCGTCGCCTCGGCTGGCCGATCCGGCGCGGCGTCGAGATAGAGGATCAGCTTCTCGATCTCACCGCCCATCAACGCGCGGTCACCATTGGCAAGGTCCACAATCCGCTTCGCCAACTCGGCGGGCAGGCGCAGTCCCCCTTCGCGCGCGATCGCGACGGCAATCTGCTCCGCCTCCCGCGCATCCGGCTGATAGGAGGCGAACGCCATGGCCAGCGGACTGTCGAGCGCCAGTTTCAGTAGCTTGGACGTACCCTTCAGCGCCCCTGCGGTAGCGATAACCGGGTTGCCTGCCGCCAGCGCTTCGAACAATGCCGTCACCGCCGGCAGCGACTCCTCGCCCATGCCGTTGACGCGTATCCAGCGCCGGTCACCGAACATGGAAAAGGACGCGGCCTCATCCGCCAGCCGGGCCGGATCGTCCCGCAATGTCGGCCCATCCAGATCGACGCGCTCCGCCTCCGGCCCCATCGCGCGTTCAAGCCGCTTGCCCAGCGCCGCGCTCCCCGCCTCATCGGGGCCGTAGAGCAGGAAGAAACGGATATCGGCCGGGGGTGCGTCCAGCGCCTTTTCAATCTGGCCGCGATTAGCCTTCAACGCTGCTGGTCCCTCGCCGCGAACAGCGCCAGCCGGGATACGATCTGGTCCGCAATCGTCTGCGACAGCCGTTCCAGCGCGGTATCTTCCGCCGCGATGGTCGCATATTCGCTGGACGTGACGTCGATGCCCGCGTCCGATCCCGCCGTATCGTCGATCACCTGCGCGCCGGTGGCCGCATCGATCAACTGATAGCGCGCCCGCAACGTCCGCCGTTCGCGCGTAATCGCCTGGTCAGCGCGCAAGCCAAAGCCGCTGATCTGGTCATCCAGCTTCACCACCAGCCTGTAGCTCGGCCCCGCGCCGCTCATTGCGGACAGGCGGTCGTTGAGCGCATTGCGCACCAACCAGCCGCCCTTCCCTTCGATCGGCGCAACCTCGACATTGCCCAGCTTCTGCGCGACCGCGCCATGACTGCCGCCACTGTAGACGGGACGCAGGCCACAAGCGGAGAGGATGACGGTGGCAGCAAGCAGGGGCAAAATGCGCTTCATGGGACACTCTCTACCCGTTCGGGCGGAGCCTGTCGAAGCCCTGTTCTTCTTTTGAAGAAAAGAGAGCCCTTCGACAAGCTCAGGGCAAACGGTTCGTTGTTAAATGACTAGGTTGACCAGCCTGTCAGGCACCACGATCACCTTCTTCGGGGTCGCGCCATCCAGCGTCCGCGCCACATTGGGCGCCGCAAGGGCGAGCCGTTCCAGCTCATCCTTGCTCGTCCCCTTGGGCACGGTGATGGTGTCGCGCAGTTTGCCCATGACCTGGCAGGCAATCGTCACCTCATCCTCGACCAGCAGCGCCGGATCGACCTGCGGCCAGGCTGCGTCGGCAATCAAGCCTTCCTCGCCCATGTCCGCCCAGGCTTCCTCCGCCAGATGCGGCGTCATCGGCGCGACCAACAGCGCCAGCGCCCGGATCGCCCCGCTACGGCTCGCCGAAGGCTTGGCCTTTTCCACCGCATTGGTCAGTTCGTAGATCTTCGCCACCGCCTTGTTGAAGGACAGCGCCTCGATATCCTTGGCGATGCCATCGATCGTCTGGTGCAGCTTGCGGTCCAGCGCCTTGTCTTCACCCTCGGCACTCTTGTCAGCCTCTCCAAACAGCCTCCAAAGCCGGTTGATGAAGCGCCACGACCCTTCAATGCCGCTTTCGGTCCAGGGCAGGTCGCGCTCGGGCGGGCTATCGGACAGCATGAACCAACGAACCGCGTCCGCGCCATATTGGGCGATGATGTCATCGGGATCGACGACATTCTTCTTGGACTTCGACATCTTCTCGACGCGGCCCACCGTGACCGGGCCACCGCCATCGACCATGACGATCTTTTCACCCTGCCGCGCCACGTCCTGCGGGGCGAGCCATGTGCCTTCAGGTGACTTGTAGGTCTCGTGCGTCACCATCCCCTGCGTGAACAGACCAGTGAACGGCTCGGCAAAGCCCAGCTGCCCCATATACTGGAGCGCCCGCGTCCAGAACCGCGCATAGAGCAGATGCAAAATCGCATGTTCCACGCCACCGATATATTGTCCCACCGGCAGCCACTTCTCGACCGTTTCCCGATCGAACGGCTTGTCCTTGGGCTGGCTGGCGAAGCGGATGAAATACCAGCTGGAGTCCGCAAAAGTATCCAACGTATCGGTCTCACGCCGCGCCGCCTTGCCGCATTTGGGGCAATCGACATGCTTCCATGTCGGGTGACGGTCCAGGGGATTGCCCGGAATGTCGAAGCTGACATCCTCGGGCAGCACCACGGGCAGCTGATCCTTGGGCACGCCCACGACCCCGCAATCCTCGCAATGGATGACCGGAATCGGCGTCCCCCAATAACGCTGGCGCGACACGCCCCAGTCGCGCAGGCGGAACACGGTGGTGCCATTGCCCCAGCCTTCGCTCTCTGCGCGACGGATCACCTCTGCCTTCGCATCCTCGACGCTCATGCCGTTGAGGAAATCGGAGTTTACCAGACGCCCCGGCCCGGCATAGGCCTCGTCACCGATGCCCTTGTCCTCATCACCCTCGGCCGCGACCACGCGCTCGACGGGCAGCATATATTTGCGCGCGAAATCCAGATCGCGCTGGTCATGCCCCGGCACCGCCATGACGGCGCCCGTGCCATATTCCATTAGCACGAAATTCGCGACGAACAGCGGCAGCTTGGCGCCGGTAAAGGGATGGATCACCGATCGCCCGGTGTCATAACCCTTCTTCTCCTGCGTCTCGATCTCCGCAGCGGCAGTGCCGCTATGACGGCATTCCTCGGCGAACGCAGCCAGACCCGCATCCTTCGCCTCCAGCGCCAAAGCGATCGGATGGTCCGCCGCGATCGCCGCAAAGCTCGCGCCAAAGATCGTATCGGGCCGGGTCGAAAAGACCTCCAGCTCCCCGATGCCATCGACGGCCTCGTCGAGCTTGAATCGGAACTGCAAACCGACCGACTTGCCGATCCAGTTCTCCTGCATCAGCCGCACCTTTTCGGGCCACTGATCCAGCGTCTTCAACCCACTCAGCAGATCATCGGCAAATTGCGTGATCTTGAGGAACCACTGGCTGAGCTTGCGCTTCTCGACCAGCGCGCCCGACCGCCAGCCCTTGCCATCGATCACCTGCTCATTGGCCAGCACGGTCATATCGACCGGGTCCCAATTGACCGCGCTTTCCTTGCGGTAAACCAGCCCCGCTTCCAGCATGTCGAGGAACAGCGCCTGCTCCTGCCCATAATAATCCGGCTCACAGGTGGCGAGTTCGCGGCTCCAGTCGAGCGCAAAGCCCAGCTTCTTCAGCTGCGCCCGCATCGTCGCGATGTTGGAGCGCGTCCAGTCGCCCGGATGCACCTTCTTTTCCATCGCGGCATTTTCGGCCGGCATGCCAAACGCGTCCCAACCCATCGGATGCAGCACTTCATGCCCGGTCATCCGCCGGAACCGCGCCAACACGTCGCCCATCGAATAGTTGCGGACATGGCCGATATGGATGCGCCCGGACGGATAGGGGAACATCTCCAGCACATAGGAGCGCGGCTTGTCGCTCGTATCCGACGCCTTGAACGTCTGCTTCTCGTCCCATACGGCCTGCCAGCGGGCATCGGCCTCAAGCGGGTTGAAGCGCCTTTGCATCTGTTCACGTCCCCAAAATGCATGCGGGCTGAGCTCTTCCAAGCCCAGCCCCTTTGTTGTTCAAGAAATTGGATGAAAGGAAGGGCTTAGCCTGCGATCGCCATCCGGCGCAGGTCGCGCGCCTTGGTCAGGATGATCTCTTCCAGCTTCTGGACCGTGGCGGCCTGCACCGGCGCATCGACCCACTGGCCGCCCTGATTAACCTGACGGCTGGCCGCGACACGCAGCGCATCGGCGCGCAGGTCCTGGTCCAGGATCGAAACGGTCAGCTTCATCCGTTCATTGGGCGTGTTCGGATTGGCGTACCAGTCCGTCACGATCACGCCGCCGTTGGAATCGGTCTGCACCATCGGCATGAAGGACAGCGTGTCCAGTGTCGCCCGCCAAAGATAGCTGTTGACGCCGATCGTCGTCACCTTGGACGCGGCCAGATCGGCCTTGGGACGTTCCTTGGCCCCGCCGCCGCAGGCAGCGAGCGGCAAAAGCGCGGCCAGCAGCAGACCGGCGGAAACAGAAGCGGGTAGGCGGCGGACCATCAGGGCATGTCCCATATTGAAGAAAAACGCCCCGCTTCTATAGAGAAGCCGTCGCAATGGGCAAGGGGGCCGTGGCAGCAGTTGCAACGCTTGGCCGCCAGCCGCGTTTTGGACTCTGTGTGTTCCGTGCAACAGCCCGGACAAAAAGGTCATGACGTACTACCCATCGCGGCTCGACGGGTGTACAAGTTTTGAAAATAAGTCGGTGGGGAAGAGATTCGCGTTATGCGCATGAATAGGGGATATTTGGCATTGGCAAGCGCGGCAGTTGCCGTCGCTGGCTTTATGCTGTCTCCTGCTATTGGCGCCGCGACCGATCTTGCCCGGCTACGCGCCGACGTGCCGGTGTCGCTTGGCGCTCTGGGCAGCATTTCCTCCTTCACCCCGACGACCAAGGACCCGCGCCTGGCTGCCGCCTATGCCCGGATCGCAGCGTCGGCTGGCCGTCAGAATTTCCGCTTCACCCCCACTAGCGGCTCGCTCAGCGGGCAGCGTTCAGTGACGGTGATGGTCCGCGCCGCCGATCTCAACGATCGCGTCACGGTCAGCCGCACGATCGACCCGGTCGGCATCGCCCCCGTCGCCTTCAGCCTGAACAATGCGCATAACTGGCGCAAATTCGCGCTGCCGGAAGCTGTGGGCCGCAAGGAACTGGACCCGGTTTCGATCGAGCAAATGGCTGGCGCAAAGAATTTCTCGCTGGATCAGGGAGCCAAGAACCGTTTCAGCACCAAGGTGATGATCGAAAGCCGCCGCGATCCGGGCACGGCCGTGCGCAACCCAAATGCGGACAAGGATTATTCGCTGGACCTCGCCAGCTCCTATTCGCTGACGCGCAACCTGAACGTCACCGCTGGCCTGCGCTACAACAACAGCGTGATCGGACGCCTGACCCCGATGACCGACGAGCGGCAGGATAATCAGGCCGTCTATCTGGGCACCGTGTTCAAGTTCTGATCTTGGTGAGCTGAAACTTCGGCTTCTTTAATCGGTATCCGGGTTGAGGTCATTTGGCCGCACGGCTGTAATTGCTTTCCATCTATATCTGACGCCACTCCTTCGTCATCCCAGCGGACGCTGGGATCTCGTGAGGCTGGATCGAACACTCGACACAAAAGCGCGGCGTTCACGCATGGATGACAGCTGATGACGATATCTTGCCATGGAACTTAGCCAATCGTTCACCCAAAGCAGTCGTTGTCTCGCCGTCGGCTGACAAGTAGGCTGGCTCAATGACGAACGATCCGAGCTCATTGTTCCGAACGGTCAGCGGCAAATTTTTCCGGTCTGTTCTCGCAAATCGGGTAGATGACGTCCTTACGCCCCTCAGGCCCGAGAGCGCAGGACGCTACCATCGTCCTGGCCAAGCCGTGCTCTACATGAGTCCGCAACTGGAATGGGCAATGATCGCGGTTTCGGGCTACATCCGAGAAGATGGTCGGCCCCGTGTCGTAGTCCCATTGATCGTAGGCGAGGCCCATGTGCTCGATCAGCACGACGAACATGCCTGTCGCCTCCTCGGCATCGATCGCGATTTATCGAATGCACAGTGGCGACAGGCCTTGGAGGCCGAACAGGAGCCTCCATCGTGGCGTAACGCGGATAAAGCGCGTGCGGCAGGCGCAGATGGCATAATTGATCGTTCGCGCATGATCTCGGGCGGATGGCACGTGAACCTATTTCAGTGGAATGAGCTTGGCGGCCCATCAGTGTCAGTGACCGGAGAGCCAATTCCCATTCACCTATCGAACGACGGGCCGAAATGGGGTTTGTAGTCGGCGGCAAGCGACCAGATCTGACCTTAAAATCCTCCCTACGCGAAGCGTGGGGAGGGGGACCGCCGCGCAGCGGTGGTGGAGGGGAATGGCACGACCTGCGCATTTTCCCTCCACAAGCCTGCGGCTGGTCCCCCTCCACATCTAGCGATGAGGAGGACTAGCCATGACCGCTTCCAGATTAGGCCCTATCACCCCACCACCGATCCCCCCGTCAGACCATCAATCGCCGCCCAGCCCGCGGCGCCCAGTCCTTTCAATATCCGCCGATGCCCCGCGCGAACGCCCCCCAAGGCAATCACCGGCATCCGCGCCCTATGCGCCAACGCCGCGAATCCCACCCGTCCCAGCACTCTTCCCCCCGGATGCGACCGCGTGGCGAACAGCGGCGACAGGAAGATAAGGCCCGCCCCCGCGCGCTCGGCCCCTCGCAACTCCCGCGCATCGTGAACGGCCATGCTGCGCAACAACGGCCGTGCAGTCCACCCGGCCCCACGCCCATGCCAACCATCAGCGCCCCAGGCCGCTGCCTCCCGCGCCGGTCCCGCCAACAGCAGCTTCAAGCGCCGCCGCCGTGCGACCTCCGCCACCCGGTCGAATAGCGCCCGCCGTTCACGCGGCCCCGTGCGATAGTGGCGAAACAGAATTCCCCCCGCCCCTTCGGCAGCCGCGCGGCACTTGCCAGCAGCACTGCGGACGCAACGCGCTCGTCCGTGACCAACCAGATGGAGGGCATATTTTTAGCGTAGCGACCTGTCATCACCCTCGCCTATAGCAGCCCCCATGACGACCGACAGCATCGAAGCCGCGAACCGCCTGCACGCCGTGCGCGAAACCATGGGCCGCGCCGCTCGCCTCACTGGCCGCACCGCCGATGACATCACCCTCATCGCTGTTTCCAAGACTCAGGATGCCGCCGCCATCCTCCCGCTGATCGCCGCCGGGCAGCGCGTCTTTGGCGAGAACCGGGTTCAGGAAGCGCAAACCAAATGGCCTGCCCTCCGCGAGCAAACGCCGGACATCGCCCTGCACCTCGTCGGCCAGCTTCAATCCAACAAGGCCGGCGACGCCGTCGCCCTGTTCGACGCCATTCATTCGCTTGATCGCCCTTCCCTGCTCACCGCGCTCGCCAAGGCGATGGACGCGGCGGGCAAGCGCGTCCCCTGCTTCATTCAGGTCAATATCGGCGCGGAAGAGCAGAAAGGCGGCTGCCCGATCGCTGAAACCCCAGCGCTGATCCGCGCCGCACGCGACGCCGATGTCCCGGTCGCAGGCCTGATGTGTGTCCCGCCCGCAGACGTAGAACCCGCGCCCTATTTCGCGTTACTGGCAAAGATCGCCCGTGATGAAGGTATCGATCAGCTTTCCATGGGCATGTCAGGCGATTTCGAAACCGCCATCATGCTGGGCGCAACCCACATTCGCGTGGGCACAGCCTTGTTCGGAGAAAGACCCTCTCCCGCCCGCCCTGTTCCGACGAGCGGGAGAGGCATGATCAGAAACTCCCGCGAAGCGTGATGCCGTAGGTGCGGGGTTCAGCCAGATAGGCCGAGATCAACTGGTTTGCCATCGGCGCGCCCAGAGCAAACTGGCCGGTCGTCGATGTTGACGGGCTGCTCGATTGCAACGGGCTGCTGAAGGCCACTTGGGTATAATCCTGGTTGAAGATATTCTGGCCCCAGAATTCCACCGCCCAGCGCTGCTGCGGCCCACGGATGCCGACACGTGCATTGAACACCGCATAACCATCCTGCCGCTTTTCGGGGAACAGGTCCGACCCGGTGTTAAAGTCGCTGGTCATGCGGCCGTCGATGTACAACAGCGCCGACAGCCCGGTAGAGCCGATCTCCGGCGTCCATGAAGCGCTGACCGTGGTAACCACTTCGGGCGCCTGACTGTTGATCGATCCCGGCAGCAGGAACAGCGCCGGATCAAGCGGCACCGAACCATCGCCGCTGCCCACCAGCCGGTTGGCGAACTTGGCCCGCGCATAGGTCAACCCGCCCGACACGCGGACGTTGCGCACCGGCGCCGCCGCCAATTCCAGCTCGACGCCTTGGCTGATCAGCCCCGGCCCCACATCGCCGCTGTCGCATGTGCGGCCCGCGACAAGCGATCCATCGCAGCCATTGATATTCTGGACCACGAAGCTGGTGCCGTTGAAGGTGTTTAGCTGGAAATTCTTGAACTCTTGCCGGAACGCCGCGATGTTCACGCTCCACTTGAGCTGGCTGTATTTCAGGCCCACTTCGAACGCATCGACCTTCTCCGCAGCGAAGCGCAGGCTGGTCACATCCGCATTGCTACGTGGCGAAAAGACAGCGGGAACCGGGTTGAGCCCGGTCGATCCCAGCTGGAAGCGATCAAGATTATAACCGCCCGCCTTATAGCCCTTCGAATAGCTGCCATAAACCAGCATCTCATCCAAAGGCTTCCACGACAGCACGGCCGTGCCGGAAAACTCGCCATTGCTGATCTTGTCATTGAGGTTCAGCGCGTTCAGCCCGGTCGAACCGTTGCCCAGACAACCCAGCGTCAGGATGCCCTGCGCCAACGCGGCTGCGCTCCCCAGCGCGGGGGTGGTGGCGATCTCGAACAGATCGTTCAGCGCCCCTGGATTGCGCGTCTGCAACGCGGCGCAGGTCCCATTATTATTGTTGAAATCTGCCGAGAAACGCTTGCTCTCATGCGTGTAGCGCAGGCCCAGGGTCAGATCGAGCTGCTTGGTGATGTGGATGATGTTGTGGGTGAATAGCGCCCAATTCTCGCTCTTCTGGTGATAGAGCGAGGCAACATCGCCGGTGCCGCCGGGAATCGCCGCCAAGGCGCGCAGCCCGTCCCCCAAGCCAGTTGAAAGCGCGCCCGCAGCGCCTGCTCCGATAGCGGGCGTCAAACCAGCATTAAGCTGCGCCTGCGTCCCGGTGATCAGCGCCTGTGTCGCCAGACCGCTGCCACACGCTGCCAACTGCTGCGCCGTCAGGTTGCTGTTGACCCCTGCGCCCGCCATCAGTCGGCACGCAGCAAAGCGGCCATAGTCGTCGCCGAAGACAATATTGTCCTCCAGCGTCAGCTTCTCATGCGCATAATAGCCGCCAACCAGCCAGTCGAGCACCTCGCCAAAGGCAGAACCCTGTGCGCGCAGCTCCTGCGTGAAGGTGCGGAACTGACGATAGGTATTGGGATCGCGATACAGCAGGTCCGCCCCGCTATAATCATAATCGCCATAATCCTGGCTCTTATAATCGCGATAGGCGGTGATGCTGGTCAGCTTTGCGCCGCCCAGATCATAATTGACTTCACCCGACAGACCCCAATCCTTGACCTTGCTGACATAGTCGCGCCCGGGCGTGATCGTCAGTTCGCGGTCATAGGGATCGGCCGCGAACACGCTGCCCTGTCCGGCAAGGATCGCCGCGATGCGGTTGAACGGCGCGGTGCTGTATCCGCCACCGGCGACCGGCCGCCGCTCGCGCGTTTCGATATAGGCCGCGCCGCAGCAGCTTTCATCGCGGTTGGTATAATCGCCGATCAAGCGGATCGACAGCGCATCATTGGGCTCGAACAGCGCCTGTCCACGCACGAAATAGCGATCGCGATCGTTGGTTTCGCCGACCTTGTTGCCGCTCGTATCCACTAGGTCGTAAAAACCGTCCCGCTTCGACCACACGCCATCCAGGCTTAGCGCCAGCTTGTCGGAAACAGGCCCGGTGATACGCCCCGCGAGCCGCCAATAATCATAATTGCCGTAGGTGACCTCGGCCTTGCCCCCCAGTTTGAATTCGGGCGCCTTGCTGATGACGTTGATCATACCTGCCGAAGCGTTGCGTCCGAACAGCGTACCCTGTGGCCCGCGCAGCACTTCGACCCGCTCGATCTCGCCAAGCTCATTAAGCCCCGCACCCGTGCGGGAACGGTAGACGCCATCGATGAACAGCGCGACCGAGCTTTCAAGGCCCGGATTGTCACCCACCGTGCCGATGCCGCGAACACGGGCGGACGCATTGGCTTCCGACCCGGTCGATGACACCAGCAGCGAAGGCGCAAGCTGGTTGAGCGCGCGGATGTCGCTCGCGCCGCTATTCTGCATCGCCTGAGCGGAAACAGCCGATACCGCGATGGGCACGTCGGACAGAGGGCTGGGGCGGCGCGTCGCGGTGACGATGATGATGCCATCATCGTCCGCCGCGCCGTTCTGCGGTTGCGCTTCCTGCGCCTGGGCATGGGACACCGACCCGGCCAGCGCTATCATGCCAGCGGACAACAGCCAGAGATTTTTCTTGTTCATGGGACCCTTTCCTCTCCTTCAGCGCATGATTTTCTCATGTCGACTTTAGGAGTGCGATTATGCGGACACAGCAGGCCGAAGGCAAGGCAACCGAGCCTTTCCAACCCTTTGCGTCCGGCGTTTGACCTTATTACCGGCTTCTGTGTCTTAGCAGCAACAGCTTAACGCCAGGTTTCCGTAGCGTTTCTAGCCAAGCGGAAAGCGCAGCATCCTGTCCGCGACCGGCACCATCGCCATGGCGCCGGGACCCACCGCGCGGCGGATTTCTCCATGGCTTGCATCCAGTCCACCGGTGAGCGCGCCCAAGGCTGGCAGGATCAACTTGGATGATGATCCCACAAAGCAGCGCCGCGACACCCTTCGCCCCCGCACCGACAGCCGCAGCTTCGGGTGAAAATGCCCCGAAATCTCAGGCCGCGGATCGACCGGATCAGCCTCATGCCGCAGCCAGATGCCATCGACCTCGGCCTCTGCCATTCGCCGACCGCCTGGTGTCGCATCCATGCCCGCATCGTGATTACCGGTAATCCACAGCCAATCGAGCCGCGCCGTCAGCGCCTCAAGTCGTTCACGCGCCCTCACCGGCAGCCGCGCCGCCCCATCCGCATCGTGGAAGCTGTCACCCAGCGACCAGACGGCCTTTGCCCCCGTCCGCGCCACCAGCGCCTCAATCACGTCCAGCGTCGCCTGACTATCATGGGGCGGCAGGAACTGGCCGAACCGGCTGAACCAGCTCGCCTTCTCGAAATGCAGGTCCGCGACCAGCAACGCCGACCGCGCGGGCCAGAACAGCGCCGCTTCAGGCAAAGCCAGAAACTCGTGACCCGCGAACGAAAAGGGAACCATGGCCCGCCTATGCGCGCTCGCGCCCGCCCTTTCAAGAGGGCTGCGAAGTCGCTATGGCGCCCGCTATGGCTCCGCCCTTCACCATCGCCGCGCTCTACCGCTTCGCCAGCTTCGCCGATCCAGAAGCGCTGGCGGCACAGCTGCGCGACCTCTGCGGGCAGCTTGGCACATGCGGCACGCTGATCCTCGCCCGCGAGGGCATCAACGGCACGGTCGCGGGCAGCGAGCAGGCGATCGACGCCCTCCTCACCCTTCTCCGCACGCTTCCGGGCTGCGCCGATCTGGATGTCAAATTCGCCACGGCGGACGAAGCCCCCTTCGCCCGCATGAAGGTCAAGGTGAAGGCGGAGATCGTGACCCTGGGCGCAGGCGATCTCGACCCCGCCTCCCAAGCCGGGCGCTATCTCGACCCGTCTGAATGGAATGCGCTGATCGCCGATCCCGACACGATCGTCATCGACACGCGCAATGCCTATGAAGTCGCCGTCGGCAGCTTCGACCGCGCGATCGATCCCGGCACCCGATCCTTCCGCGAATTTCCGGCATGGTTTGACCGCTTCGCCGAGCAGCTGCGGGAAGAAGGCCGCGAACCCCGCATCGCCATGTTCTGCACCGGCGGCATCCGCTGCGAAAAATCAACGGCACTGGTGCGCTCACGCGGCTTTGAAGATGTCTATCACCTGCGCGGTGGCATTCTGCGCTATCTGGAGGAAGTGCCGGAGGACCAGAGCCGCTGGCAGGGCGACTGCTACGTGTTCGACGAGCGGGTGTCGGTCGGCCACGGCCTCGCCCCCGGCAATCATGTCATCTGCCGCGACTGCGGTCTCGCCCATCAACCTGATGCCGCGCATGAGTGCCCGGCGGGTGACGCCGCACCCTAAATCATATAGCGATGCAATCCCGCCCCATGCTCCCTTAACCAGGCGCGAGCAGGCTTGGGGTCCTCCCCCAATATTCGCGCATGGGCCGCATGAAATGCCGGGCTGTGATCCATGTGCAGCAAATGAGCGAGTTCATGCGCCACCGTCGCCCGCCGGACATGCGGCGGGCACAAGATCAGCCGCCAGCTATAGCGGATCGCCCCGCTCGACGCACAGCTAGCCCAACGACTACGCGGATCGCCAATGCCGACCGACGCCACGATCAAGTCATGATCGCCCGCCATCGCATGGCTCTCCTCTTCCAGCACCGCCCTCGCCCACGCCTTCAGCCAGCGCAGCACACGCGGCCCGACCGACTCGCGCTCGCCACCCAGCATCAGCCGATCGCCCTCGATCCGCACGGTGCGCGACGCATCCGCCATCCAGCAGATCCGCACCTCCCGCCCTTCGAGCGGAAAGCATGTCCCATCCTCCAACCGCACCGTTGCAGGCCGCGCCGCCATCTGCGACCGGACCCAGCCCTCATGCCCCTGCGCCCATCCCAGCGCCCGGTTGAGATTGGCCCGCATCGGCAGCGACAGCCGCAACTCCCCGCGCGCATGATCCAGTGACAGGCGGTAGGCCTTCGCCCGCGCTGAACGGCGGATTCGAACCGGAACGGCAATGCCGTCGATAGTGATGCTGTTGTCAGAGTTCCCGGTCGACAAGATGATTTTCCCAATCGCCCGCGTCCGCCTCGGCAATCGTCCAGCCGCGCACCGACTCCTTCGCGCGATGCACCGCCTCGCGATCGCCGCTGATCAGATAGTGCCAGGACGGCAACGGCTTGCCCTCACCCCGCAGCCGATAGGCGCAGGTCCGCGGAAGCCAGCTGATCGTCTTCACCTTCTGCGGGGTCAGCCGAACGCAATCGGGCACGAACCGCCGCCGTTCGCTGTAATTGCTGCACTGCCCGCTATGCCGGTCGAGCAATCGGCAGGCGACGTTGGTCGGATAGACGCGCCCGGTATCCTCATCCTCCGCCTTGTGCAGGCAGCATTTGCCGCACCCGTCGCACAGCGCTTCCCACTCCACGCGGTCCAGCTTGTCGAGAGGCTTTTCCCAGAAGTTCAAACCGTTACTTGACCCATTTTTCCAGGAAGGCGCGCACATTGTCTCGTCCTCCCTCATCTTGGTCCGGCGTCCCCGGATCGTCCACCGGCACTAGCGCCACGGGCTGGCCGTCCGGCCCAAACAAATAGGGCGTGCGTGTGTGGCTGACCAGATACTCGCTGTCGCCCTTCGCTTGTTCCTTATTAGCGATGACGACGAAATCCTTTTCCACCTTGGCGATTTCCTCGGGCGTGCCGGTCAGTCCAATCAGCTTGGGGTGAAACGCCGCCACATAAGCCTTCAGCACCGCAGGCGTGTCACGCTCCGGATCGACGCTGATGAAGATCGGCTGCACCTTCGCCGCCCGCTTCGCATCCGCCTTCTCGAACTGCGAAAAGCCCTGCATGATATGCTGCAAATCCAGCGGACAGACGTCAGGGCAATAGCTGTAGCCGAAATAGACCAGCCGGTACTTGCCCTTGAAATCGTCCCACCGCACCTTCTTCCCATCTTGGTCGGTCAGGGTGAAGGGCGCGCCGATCCGCGCCCCGGCGAGATCGCCGCGCGTCCCTTCCATCTCGCTTGATGCATTGCCGCCAGCACCCATATTGCAGGCGGCCAGCAGGGCGGTGAACGGCAGGAGGAGGGAACGGATCGCTTTGTTCATGGCGCCGCCAGCCATGCCCTGCTATGGGCGCTATTGCAAATGCCAACGGGGCTTAAGGACGATGATGAAGGCTTTTCCGGCTTGGATAGGCGCGGCTCGCGCAGCAGCTCTGGCGCTGACATTGCTGTCGCCAATCGCGGCGCAGGCGCAATTTTCGGACAGCTATAATTTCCTGAAGGCGGTCAAGGACGCCGACGGGCAGAAAGTCACCGACCTCATCCAGAAGCCCGGATCGACCGTCATCAACAGCCGCGACGTCACCAGCGGTGAAACCGCGCTGCACCTCGTCATCGCCCGTCGCGACAATACCTGGCTGTCCTTCCTGCTCGCCAAGGGTGCCAATCCCAACCTTGCCGACAATCGCGGCAATACCCCGCTCATGAACGCGGTGCAGGCCCGGTTCGAAGATGGCGTCCGCACCCTGCTCGCGGGCGGTGCGCAAATCGACAAGACCAACGGCAGTGGCGAAACTCCGCTGATCCGCGCGGTGCAGATACGGGACATCGGACTCGTCCGCCTGCTTGTTGCGCAAGGGGCTAATGCAGACAAGCGCGACACGATCGCAGGCATGTCCGCGCGCGACTATGCGGAACGGGATGCGCGCACCTCCGGAATTGTCGAGGTGTTGGCGGCATCGAAGCCAAAGGCCGCGCCTTCGGCGCCGGTGCAGGGTCCAACCTTCTAGGACAACCGGGTCAGACGCCTTCCTTGCGCCTGTTTTAGGGAATTGTGCCCTATATCGCGCTTACTTAACCCCGCTCGGGCTGTCCGAACGAGTCACTTGCCTCGTTCGAATGTCGAAGCCCTTTCCGTGTTCTGAAAAGAAGGGGAGCCCTTCGACAAGCTCAGGGCGAACGGTGAAAACGCATTTCATTGGAGGCACGACGCTCCAGCCTCACGTCAAGCATGCCACATCTTGTCTCACGCCCCCCGCCTTCCCATCTCCTCTCCATGATCCCAAGCCCGGAGAGGCAGGTTATGGAGCGCAAGAACGACATCGAGAAAGCCTGGGAACAGGCCCTCGGCAATATCTTCCAGCCCTATACGCATGCACCGCATGAAACGAAGAAGGCGCTGGAGTCATTTCATACCGGACTGAACAACAGCAGCTATGACATACGCCGCCACATGGCGCGGACAGCAGCGCGGCAGGGATCGACGGCGCTCCACCGATTCCTGGCCGATGAATATTGGGGTACGCGCCCCCGCTGACGCCTCATGGTGGATGTCCTTACGTCACCATCCCAGTTCGGCGGCATGATCGGGATCGGCCAATGCAGTCAGCCGCCGCGCCGCCCGCCGTGCAAAGCGCAGGGTCTCCGCTTTCCGTCGTGCCGCCGCGAGCGGTTCCACGGGCGCAGGCCGCAGCAATTCGGCATCATATTGATCCGCGACGATCAGGCCGGTGCGCGCTGGCCATAAAGCCTCGCTGTCGAACAACGACAGGTCAAAGCCGGAAGGCACCGCCCAGAAGAAGCGATCGCAATAATCGAGATAGTCCGGCCATTTCATGTCACCCAGCAGGTCGGCGCGGCTGCACTTGATCTCGACGATGCTGATCCGCCCCGCGCTGTCCAGCGCCATGATGTCGGCGCGGCGCCCATTGGGCAGCGGCACTTCCAATATCCCGCTCATGTCATGGCGAAAAAACAGCCGCAGCGTGCCACGCGCCACGGCCAGCGCCGTGCCATCGGTTAGGGGAGAGCAATCCCGATCGGGGGCGGGCATGGAAGAAACCGGACTCATGCTCCTATCTTAGAACAAGAAGGGAACAAAAGAAAAGGCCGATTCAGTTTCCTGAACCGGCCCGCTGTCCTTGTGATGTGCGACCCGAGGATCAGCGATAGAAAATATGATTGTCGATCGAGGCCAGTTGGCGCTTGCCCCAGCTCGGCGACACGCGGCGGGCATGGAAGAACAGGGCGCCTTCGGCCTTGCTGTTCCAGCTGTCCTGCATTGCGATCTGCGCGATCGCGACAGCATTGCGCCAGCTTTCGCTGGCCATCGGGATTGCCGGCATACCACGGCCACGGACAAAGCTGAATTGGCCCGGCTGATAGACGACGCCGCACAGGCTGCTGGCGAAACGGCCCGACTTCACGCGATTGATGATGACGCGGGCAACGGCCAGCTGGCCTTCCAGGCTCTCGCCCTTCGATTCGAAATATACCGCGCCAGCCAGGCATTTCATGTCGCTGTCCAGGTCTTCGGCTGCACCCTGTGCATCGACCAGAGCGGACAGATTGTCGGCACGCACATCGGCGCTATTGGAAAGATCGGCCAGCGGCTGGGCGACTTCGCGCGGCGCGGCAAAAATAACAGCGGGCTTGGAAGCCGCCGGAGCTGCATTCAGCTCTTGATTCCCGGCAAGGGATACGACCGAAGGAGCGACTTCGCTAGCGCTCGACATGTCGGCCGCCGTAACCGCGACGGTGGCGGTCAGGGCAAATGCCGCGGCAGTCGCGGCCTTCAAACGGAAACTCATTACAACTCAGAAACATGCGGTTCTTGGCCAGGGACGTCGGGAAAAACCCCATCACATAATCGACGTCAGGCCGCCCCCCGTCTGCGTGTTTACCTCGCCCGCCCCCCACGGGCGAATTTGGCAACCTGCGCGTTAAGCGTTGGGTGGGGCCAGTGCCTTTCCATCTGTTCAGAGTCAACGATCAACAGATCGTTTCAGCGGCGAACCGTTCCGCATCCGCGATATCGAGTTCCACGACCCACAGATCGGGGTCTGATCTGCGACGCCTCGCTATATATTGATTGAGGGAATCGGTTCCCTCATCCGGCGCGGGTCCGCAACGCTCCAACCTATATCCACCGGCAAAGTCGGAAACCCGTTCGAACAGGCCCATAGCCTGCCCTCTTTCAGCGGTTTCGATAAGGATTGCGCCGCTAATCTCGTCACCCTTGACCAGTACCGTGGCGAATCCGCCTGCCCCGGCCGCGCGCCTTACCAGCACGCCAACCAGCATCGCGCTGGTCAGCCGGTCAGCCTGCATAGCCCGGCAGCGAAGACAGCGGGAATTGTGACCGCATGAAGGTGCCCGTTCCCCGGCCTACCTCTTCGCCGTCCATGTCGATCAGGCTCGCTTCGGCGACGAACACCCGCCGCTTCCCGCTGATCCACCGCCCTTCGGCCCGAATCCGGCCCGGCCCGATCGGGCGAGTGAACAGCAGGTTGAAGGCGGTCGTCAGCAGGAATCGATCGCTGACAAGGCTGTTCGCCGCATAAAAGGCGGCATCGTCCATCATCTTGAAATAGACGGTGCCATGAACCGCGCCCGCCGCGTGGAACTGTTCTTCATCGACATCGAACTCGATGATCGACCGGCCGGCCTCGGGAATCGTCAGCTCCGACCGGAACATCCGGTTGATCGGCGCGGAACGGTAGAGATTCTCCAGCGCACGGAAATGCGCCGCCTCGCCGCTCGGCGCGCCGTCCACCTCAGGCGGCGTCACGCGCTTCGCCACCGGCCAGCAGCGCGTGCAGCGCCTCCGCCGACTTCGCGCCACGCAGCCGGGCGACATGCCCCTCATCGCGCAGATAGCGCGACACGCGGGCCAGCGTTTTCAGATGTTCCGCGCCGCTATCGACCGGCGACAGCAGGGCGAAGACAATGTCGACCGGCGCATCATCGACCGCGTCGAAGGCAATCGGGGGATTGAGCAGGACGACGACGCCCCTCATCCGGTCCAGACCGGGAATCTTCGCATGCGGGATGGCGACTCCGCCGCCAAAGCCGGTCGACCCCAGTCGCTCGCGCTCGAAAAGCGCTTCCGATACCGCGCTCGCGTTCAGACAATAGGCGGACGCCGCCAGTTGCGCGATTTTCTGGAACAGCGGCTTCTTGCCGTTTGTCGAGACCTCTGTGGCAAGTGCCTGCGGCGCGACGATGTCGTTGAAATGAACCATGACCAACCTGGAACAGCCGGCATGCGCGCTGCCCCTTAAAAACCGCGCTTGTCCGGGGATATAAAGCCCGGCCCCATAGGCTGCCTGCCGCTCTGGGTCAATGGCAGCCGGGGCCGGACCCCAGTGTCAGGCACCTGTCAGGCGCGCGCTTCCAACCGCGGTTCCACCCAGCCAATCGTCCCGTCGTGGCGGCGATAGACCATGTTATAGGCGGCCGTTCCGGCATTCAGGAACAGCAGAGCATTGGTGTTGCGCAGGTCCAGCATCATCACCGCATCGGACACGCTGGCTTCAGGAATATCGACCCGCGTTTCCGCCACGATCAGCGGCGCGTCGGCCGGTTCCTCCTCCTCCGGCGACGAAGCAAAGATGGTATAGCCCGCGCCGTCCATGCCGTTCAGCTCATATCCATTGGCCCGCTGAGCCTCCGCCGCAATGGCTTGAGGGTGGCGGTCCTTCAGGCGTCGCATGTACCGCCGCAGCTGCCGTTCGATCTTTTCCGCGGCCTGGTCGAAAGCCGGATGCGCTTCCTGCGCTTCACCGGACCCTTTCAGGATCAGGCCGGTCATCACATGGCAGACGATATCGCAATGGAAGGCGCCGTGCGGCGCGGGCCGGAACGTGACATGAGCGGAAATCGTGCGCGAAAAATATTTCTCGGCCATGGCCTCCAGCCGGGTCGCGACATGCTCCTTTAGAGCGTCGCCCGTATCGACCTGATGCCCAGAAACACGAATATCCATATGCCTTCTCCTTGTTCTTGCCGGGCTGCAGGAGGCAGTCCGGGTGGGCGAAGCGTGAAGGGCAGTATGTCAGCCAGCCTTCAAGCCTCCTCCAGCCAGAGCGGCTTTTCCAGCGTCGCGACAAACGCTGCATGCCTCTCCAGCTCCATCGCGCTGGCCATGAAAACCCGCGCGGGACGAACAGGGCGAACCGCGATACCGCTCGCAAGTTCCACCCGAATGGCGTCTTTATCCTCCTCTTGTGCAAGACCAAGGCCGATCTGACGGCCGCCGGTCAGTTCGATATACAGCTGCGCCAGCAATTCAGCGTCCAGCAAAGCGCCGTGCTTGATGCGATGGCTGCGATCGATGCCATAGCGTGTGCAGAGCGCATCCAGGCTGTGCTTGGCGCCCGGATGCATCTGCCGCGCGATCGCGACCGTATCGATCATCCGGTGCAAGCCCACTTCCGGCAGGCCGCACAGTTTCAGCTCATGGTTGAGGAAGCCGAAATCGAACCGCGCGTTGTGCGCGACAAGCTGGCTGTCCTCCAGAAAGTCCAGCAACTCCTCCACTCCATGAGCGAAGAGCGGCTTGTCCTTCAGGAATATGTCCGACAGCCCATGAATCGCCTCGGCGGCGGCGGGCATCGCCCGCTGGGGATTATAATAAGCATGGAAGGTGCGGCCCGAAGGCACCCGGTTCACGAGTTCGATACAACCGATTTCCACGAGCCGGTCGCCCGATACAGGGTCAAATCCAGTCGTTTCGGTGTCGAAAATAATCTCGCGCATGGACCTCTTCACACCGACTCTGCCGGGTTTTTCCTTATCGACCTGTCTTTGATCCAAGGCAAGCCGCCAAGCGCCTCACCTGTGCCCGCGTGGCGGCAAATGTGGTGCCTGTATAGATGATATAGTCCGCCCGCCGCCGTTTTTCAGCATCGGGCGTCTGCAAGTGCAGGATTCTGCGAAATTTCGCCGCCGTCATACCTTTGCGCGCCAACACGCGCTTGCGTTGCTTCCAGGCGGGCGCCGTCACGACGATGACTCCCGACAGCGTCCGCTCCATATGGCCTTCGAACAGCAAGGGGATATCCAGCACGACGAAGGCGCGCGAGCGGTGGCGGCGCAGGAAAGCCTTCCGCTCTTCCTTGACCGCCGGATGAACGATCTCCTCCAGCGCCTTCAGTTCCTGCGGATGCCCGAACACCGCCGCGCCCAGCTTCCCGCGATCCACGCCTCCCGGCCCCGTCGTTCCGGGAAAGCGCGCCTCAATCGCGGGCAACAACCTGCCGCCGGGTCCCTGCAACCGATGCACCTCGGCATCCGCATCGAACAAGGGCACGCCTTTCCGCGTCAGCATGTCGGCGACGGCCGACTTCCCCATGCCGATCGATCCGGTCAGCCCATAGACTTTCATGGCCTTCAGGCCGCCAGCAGCAGCGCGCGCAATTCATCGTCCCGGTCGCGCGGCGCTTGCGCATCGAAGAAAATATCGAACGCCAGCGCGGCCTGCCCGATCAGCATCTCCAACCCATCCAACGCCTTCAAACCCCGCGCCCGTGCTGCCTTGAGCAGCCCAGTCTCCAGCGGCGCATAAACGATGTCATAAACCGTCGCATCGCAGGCCAGCGGCGATAGATCGAGATCAAGCACCGGCTGCCCCACCATGCCGAGCGAACTGGTGTTGACCAGAAGATCGGCCGCCGGAAGCGGATCACCCATGCCGATCACCCGCCCCTTGACCTTGGCGCGGTCCAGCAACGCCTGCCCCTTGGCTGCATCGCGCACCATGACGGTGATGTCCTCCACCCCCAGGCTCGTCAGCGCAAACAGGATCGCTCGCGCCGCGCCGCCCGCGCCGACCAGTACGGCGCTTCTCCCCGTCCACTTGTCGCGCAGTAGCGGCTGGAGGAATCCCCCCGCATCGGTATTGGTGCCGATCAAAGGTCCGCCGGTCTCGCTGGCGATCGTGTTCATCGCCCCGATCCGCTCCCGCACGCCGCCCGGATCATCGGTATAATCCATCACCGCGATCTTGTGCGGAATGGTGACATTGCATCCCAGCCAATCGGGATCAGCCCGCCTCTCCAGAAAATAGGCGGCCAGACCCTCGGCCGTCACATGCGTCTTGCGATATTCCGCCTCGATCCCCAGGCAATCGAGCCAGAAATTGTGGATCAGCGGCGATTTGCTGTGCGCGATCGGATCGCCGATCACTTCTGCATAAGGGAGCTTGTCGGTCATGCTGGCAGAACGCCCCGGACGCGTAGAAAGTCAAGCAGCGGCAGCAACGGCAACCCCTGAATCGCGAACTGGCTGCCCTCAACCTTGCTGAACAGTTGCACACCCGGTCCCTCGATCCGGTAATTGCCGACGCACCAGCGGCAATGCTCCCATTCTTCGTCCAGATACTTAGCTATGAAACTATCTGACAACGTCCGCACCGTCATCCGCACCCGCTCGACATGCCGCCAAATCGGCTCGCCATTCAGCGCGATCACCGCCGCGCTGTGCAGATGATGGACCCGCCCCGACAACGACCGCAAGATTTGCTCAGCATCAGCGCGGTCCACCGCCTTGTCGATCATGCTGCCATCATCCAGGCTCAACGTCTGGTCGCAACCCAATATCAACCCGCCCGGCACGCGGCGCGACACCCGCAACGCCTTCAATTCCGCCAGCGCATCGGCCAGAGCGCGCGCATCCAGCCCATCACCGCGCAACGCTTCTTTCGCCGCTTCTTCATCGACACCGGGCGACATAGCCTCGAACGGCACCCCCGCCGCCTGCAACAACGCCCTGCGGCTCGCGCTTTGCGACGCCAGCACGATCATAGGTCACTCCCCTCCGCCAATACGCGGTCGTTGAACAGATTGATGATAGCCGCCGCCGCTTCCTCGATCGACCGGCGCGTCATGTCGATCACCGGCCAGCCATTGTCGGCGAACATCCGCCGGGCAAAAGCCAATTCCTCCTGCACCTTATCCAGATCGACATAACTGGTTTCCGGCGCCTGATTCAAAGACAGCAGCCGGTTACGACGTATCTGCACCAGCCGCTCGGGACTGACGGTCAGGCCCACAACCATCGGATGCTTCAACCCGTAAAGGCTACGCGGTGGCGGCGACTGCACCACCAGCGGGATATTCGCCGTCTTGTACCCACGGTTGGCGAGATAGATGGAGGTCGGCGTTTTGGACGCACGCGACACGCCCGCCAGAACGATGTCGGCCTCCTCCCAATTCTCATGCCCCACACCATCATCATGAGCGATGGTGAACTGGATCGCCTCGATCCGCGCGAAATAGGCTTCGTCTAGGATATGTTTGCGCCCGGGCCGGTTGCGCGTTTCCTGCCCCAATATATTGGACAAAGCGTCGGTCACGCTGTCCAGCGCCGCAACATGCGGCAGGCCGAGCGCCCGGCAGCGCGTTTCCAGCCGCCGTCGCAACTGATGATTGGACAATGTGAACAGCACCAGCCCCGGATTAGCCGCAATCTCTTCCATGATCCGGTCGAGATGGACATCGGACCGCACCATCGGCCAGAAATGGCGCACCGCTTCCACATTTTCGAACGCGCCGATCGCCGCCTTGGCAATATTTTCCAGCGTCTCGCCTGTGGAGTCAGACAGCAAATGCAGATGGATACGCGACATGACGCATATCTCTGTGGGGAGCCTGTGGATAAAGCAAGGGATAGGTTGCGGGCAAAACTACCCCTGTTGGATAGTACCCATTGGCCGGAATCTTATCCACATGCCCCCAACAGGCCCTCATTTTCATCCACAACCTGTGGATAGCGTGGATGACCTGCACTGACTCGGTCCCGAATCCGTAGGGTTGGAGAGTCAAGCTGTTGGCAAATCGGGGCGCTGCGCATAAACCCCGCTACCAACCGACCTACTATCTCCATCATCCTTTTAAGAATCTAAATAAGAGAGTTTATGACGGGACCAGATATCGGCCTTTCTGCCGGGCCTTCCAAGCCGCTGCTTTCCGTCCTGAAGGGGGAATGCCTCTCCCCGCCGCCCATGTGGCTGATGCGCCAGGCGGGCCGTTACCTGCCGGAATATCGCGCCTTGCGAGCTGAAAAGGGCGGATTCCTCGAACTCGTTTATGACAGCCCCGCCGCCGCCGAAGTCACGCTTCAGCCGCTGCGCCGTTTCGGCTTTGACGGCGCGATCCTCTTTTCCGACATTCTGATCGTCCCCTATGCCATGGGGCAGGATCTCTGGTTCGAGACGGGGGAGGGGCCACGTCTCGCCCCGATCCTCAGCGAAACGGACCTCTCCACCCTCAAGCCTGATCTAAGCCGCTATGAGGCCGTCTATGAGACCGTCCGTCAGGTGAAGGCAGCGCTCGACCCCTCCGTCACTTTCCTGGGCTTTGCAGGCAGTCCCTGGACCATCTCGACCTATATGGTGGCCGGGCAGGGCAGCAAGGATCAGGGCGCGGCCCGCCGCCTCGCCTATCAGGACCCTGAACGCTTCGGCGCGATCATCGACGTGATCATTGAATCTACCGTCACCTATCTTTCGGGCCAGATCGAGGCAGGGGTAGAGGCGGTGCAACTGTTCGACAGCTGGGCAGGCAGCCTCGCGCCGCTCCAGTTCGAACGCTGGGTAATCGAACCCAATCGCCGGATCGTCGAAAAGCTCAAAAGCCTGCATCCCAATATCCCCGTCATCGGCTTTCCCAAGGGCGCGGGCGCCAAACTCGCCGATTATGCGGCAGGCACGGGCGTCGATGCGATCGGCGTGGATGAAACCATCGATCCGCACTGGGCCAATCGCGTCCTGCCACAGGGCTTGCCGATACAGGGAAATCTCGATCCGCTGGCGCTGATCGCTGGGGGCAGGGCGGTTGAGCAATCGATCGACAATATCCGCGCTGCCTTTGCGGGCCGGCCCCATATCCTGAACCTGGGCCATGGCATTCTTCCCGACACGCCCATCGCCCATGTCGAAGCGTTGATCGCCTATGTCCGGCAAGGAAAGAGAAGCTGATGCCCTATCTCGGAGCCGCCTATCTGTGGGTGAAGGCCGCCCATGTGATCTTCGTCATCTTCCTGATGGCGGGATTGTTCATGATGCCCCGCTTCTTCGTCTATCACCACCAATGTGCCGTGGGATCAAATGAGGATCGCAAATGGATCGACCGCGAACGACGCCTGCTCAAGATCATCCTCAACCCATCGTTGATCCTCGTCTGGGTCTTCGGCCTCATGCTGATGGTCGAAATCGGCGCCTGGCATTTTGGCTGGTTCCACCTGAAACTGCTCTTCGTCCTTGGCCTCTCCGCCTATCATGGCTGGATCGCAGGCTATGCGAAGAAGCTCGCCAGGGGTGAGCGCCCCTTGCCGGAGGGGAAGCTCCGCCTCATCAACGAAGTCCCCGGCATCGCCGCTGCGGTGATCGTCGTCGCGGTGATCGTCAAACCCTTCTGACACAAACCCCAACGCCGTCATCCCAGCGAAGCTGGGATCTCATGAGGCCGGACGGAACACCGGGATAGAAAGCTCAACCACAATATCGCCGACCAGCCCGGTCTGCTGTCACCCCTAACTTAATTCGCATGTCGATCGACATATTGCGGCAATCCAAGCCGACGCTAATTTCCTCGCCAAATAATAAGGGGAGAAGGGTCGTGAGCAGCTTCGTCCTGCGCGCATTGCGTGCATTCAGTCACCGTCGCCATGTTCGCCAGCGCCTTGAACAGATCAGGCGTGAAAATGCGGGCTCAGGCGCCAGCAGATTCAATCTGATTATGTAGTTGGGGCAAGCTCAGGCGGATCGACCGCGATATTGTCGATCAGCCGCGTCCGCCCCAGCTTCGCCGCGCCCAATAGCCGGGCCGGACGATCCAGCACATTCATCGGCTCCAGCGTCACCGCATCGCACAGCGTCACATAATCAATGGGATCAAAGCCATGCGCGGCCAGCATCGTGATCGCCTTGGCAATCGCCGCCTCGACGCTCGCGCCCTTTTCCATCTGCCGCGCCGCTTCACCCAGCGCGCGGGGCAGGGCGAGCGCGTCCTTGCGTTCATCTTCGCTCAGATAGGCATTGCGCGATGACAAAGCGAGCCCATCCTCGGCCCGCTGCGTCGGCACGCCGATGATCTCGATCCGCATATCAAGGTCGCGCACCAGCTGCCGGATCGTCGCGAGCTGCTGATAGTCCTTCTCGCCGAACAGCGCGACATCGGGCTGCACCTGGTTGAACAGCTTGGTAACGACCGTCGCCACCCCGTCGAAATGCCCCGGCCGCGCTGCGCCATCGAGGCCTTCAGTCACTCCCGAGACAGAAATATTGGTGGCATAGCCCGCCGGATACATGACCTCGGCCGTCGGCGCCCACAGCGCATCGACTCCCGCCGCCTGGCACATCTGCGCGTCCTTGGCCTCGCGCCGGGGATAAGCGTCCAGATCCTCATTGACCCCGAACTGTCGCGGATTGACGAAGATCGACACGACCACATGCCCGGCATGCCGCCGCGCTTCCTCGACCAGCGCCATATGCCCTTCATGCAGAGCGCCCATGGTCGGCACCAGCGCGACAGGCCGCCCATCGCTTTTCATCGCATCGATGGCGGTTCGCAGGGAAGGAAGGTCACGCAGGGTTTGCACGGGACGAGGGGCTCCGATATGGCAGGGGCACGGGGACTATCCTGCTAAAGGCACGACCCGGCAAGTGGGTCAAGAATCGTTGCGGCAATAAACGGGGTTATCAATGGGTCCGAACACCCAAACGCATCATATCGTCTTCGCCAATGAAAAGGGCGGGACCGGCAAGTCGACCACCGCCGTGCACACCGCGATCGCCTTGACCGCGCTCGGCTACAAGGTCGGCATGATCGACCTCGATCCGCGTCAGCGCACCGTCACGCGCTACATGGAAAATCGCGCGGAAACGGCCCGCCGCCGGAACATCGACCTGCCCGCGCCCGATTTCGCCGTGCTGAAGGGCGACACGGTCGAGGCGCTGGAGGAAGAATCCGCCGCCGTTGCCGAGGGCAAGGATTTCCTGGTCGTCGATACGCCCGGCCGAGATGACCTGTTCGCCCGCCACATGGCCGCCCGCGCCAACACGCTGGTGACGCCGATGAACGACAGCTTCGTCGATTTCGACCTTATCGGCCAGGTGGACGCCGAAACCTTCAAGGTCCGCCGCCTGTCCTTCTATTCCGAACTCATCTTCGAGGCGCGCAAGACCCGCGCGAAGGCCGATGGCGTCTCGATCGACTGGGTCGTGCTGCGCAACCGCGTCCAGCATCATGACGCCCGCAACAAGAAGCGCGTCGGCGATGCTCTCATGGAGCTGTCCCGCCGCGTCGGCTTCCGCGTGATCCCCGGCCTGTCAGAACGAGTCATCTTCCGCGAACTCTTCCCGTCCGGCTTGACCCTGCTCGACAAGGGCCATCTGGGCGACCTTGGCGTCAGCCACATCGCCGCCCGCCAGGAACTGCGTGAGATGGTGTCCGGCCTCGCCCTTCCCGCCCGTGAGGAAAATTCGCCGGTCGATCTCCTCGGCGCGGCCTGATGGGCCTTTTCGCCTTCCTTCTTCTCGGGCTGGCCGCCTGGCTCATCTGGACGGGACGACTACAGCGCATGAGTGTGAAGGATGGCATGGTGCTCGGCGGCGCGCTGGTCGGCGCGGTCATGGCGGCCAAGGGCAAACCGCTAGCCGGAGCGCCCCTGCTCCTCGGCGCGGCACTCTTCTTCCTGTCCCAATCGCAGCAGAAGAAGAAGCGATCCGCCACTCCGCCCAAGGCGCCCCCCGAAGCCCCCAGCATAGCAAGAGCGCGCGCCCTGCTCGGCGTGCCCGAAGATGCCGATGAGACCATGATCCGTTCAGCCCACCGGAGACTCATCGCCTCGGTCCATCCCGATCGCGGCGGCACCGAGGCGCTGGCGGCGGAAATCAACGCAGCCCGCGACCTGCTACTCGCCGAGCCCGAGAAAAAAGAAGCCGCACGCCGCCGCTAGGGCTGTAGAATAGGACCCATGGCCCACCACTTCCATCCCTCGCTGCTGCGCGAATATGACATGCGCGGCATCGTCGGCAAAACCTTGGGAGAGGAAGACGCCTACGCGCTGGGCCGCAGCTTCGGCACGATCGTCAGGCGCAAAGGCGGATCATCGGTCGCGGTCGGCTATGACGGTCGCCTCAGTTCACCGATGCTCGAAGCGGCCGTGGTCGATGGCCTTGCCGACAGCGGCACCAACGCCCTGCGCATCGGCATCGGCCCCACGCCAATGCTCTATTATGCCGAAGCGACGCTCGATGTTGATGGCGGCATCCAGATAACCGGCAGCCATAATCCCGCCGATCACAATGGCTTCAAGCTGGTACTTGCGCATGAAGCCTTTTTTGGCGCCGACATCGCCGGTCTGGGCGCCATGGCTGCTGCGGGCGATTGGGAACAAGGAAGCGGCAGCTGCTCCACCATCGACATCATGGACCGCTATGTCGCCCGCCTGATGGAAGGGTTCGACGGCGCTGCCTGCCGCATCGGCTGGGACGCGGGCAATGGTGCCGCAGGCCCCGTCGTGGACAAGCTCGTCCAGCTGCTGCCGGGTGAGCATCACACGCTTTTCACCGAAATAGACGGCAATTTCCCTCATCATCACCCCGACCCGACAATCGAGGCGAATCTGCACGACCTGCGCGCCCTTGTCCTTGCCAACAACCTCCATTTCGGACTGGCCTTTGACGGGGATGGTGACCGCATCGGCGTGGTCGATGGGCAGGGGCGCACCATCTGGGGCGATCAACTGCTTTCTTTGTTCGTGGAACCCGTGCTGATCGACCGGCCCGGCGCCACCATCGTCGCCGATGTGAAATCCAGTCAGGTGCTGTTCGATCGCGTCACGGCGCTGGGCGGCACCCCGCTGATGTGGAAAACCGGCCACAGCCTCATCAAATCGAAGATGAAGGAAATCGGCAGCCCATTAGGCGGCGAAATGACCGGCCACATCTTCTTCGCCGACGATTATTACGGCTTTGACGATGGCCTTTACGCCGCCGTGCGCCTGATCCGGCTGGTCAGCCGCCTCGGCCAGAGCGTGACCGCCCTTCATGACGCGCTGCCGCTGCTGGTAAACACGCCCGAATTACGATTCCCGGTGGAGGAAGACCAAAAATTCGCGATCGTCGCAGAGATAGTCTCGCACTTGCGGGCGGAAGGCGCGAGCGTCAACGCTATCGACGGCGCCCGTGTGACAACCGAAGACGGCTGGTGGCTGCTGCGCGCATCCAACACCCAGGCGGAACTGGTGGCCAGAATCGAATCCACGAATCAGCATGGCCTCGATCGCCTGCGGGCCGATCTTTTCCGCCATTTGTCCGAATCGGTGCGCGATTTCTACGCTTGAGTCGGATCGCCACAGCCGATCCCTCCCAAATCTTCACCGACCGCCTTCTCCATTTCCGCTACGGAAATCGCCCCAAATGTTGACAGTTGCAATAAACGCAACCGTATACTTGTCTTTCGCAGTTGCGAAAGAAAGCGTCGGCCCGCAAAGAGGACGGGCCTTTCAGGCATCCTCTCCTAAAACTTTCCAAGCCGTCCTTCGGGGCGGCTTTTTTTCGCCTGGCGCACAGGCTGCCCGAACCGGAAATTAACCATATCGCTGCCATAGCGCGGGATGATAATGCGTGCCCGACGCCGCAACGGGATTTCAAAGGGGAATTGCATGTTTTCAAGCCGCCGCATTGCCACCACTTTCCTGTCTGCGGGCTTTCTGGCGCTTCCCATGCCCGCGCTTGCCAGCGGCTTCTATCTTCAGGAACAATCGCCCAAGGAAACGGGCAGGGCCTTGTCCGGTGCTGGTGCGGCGGCGGATGATCCATCGGCCATCTATTTCAATCCTGCCGCGATCACCGAACTTCCCGGCGTGCAATTGTCCACTGGCGCCGTGGCGCTTTTCGCCACCGCTCAGCAATCGAACCAGGGCAGCGATCGCACCGTGCCGGGTTTTCCGGGTGTCACCGTGCCGATCACCGGCAATTCGGGCGGCAATCCGTTTGACAAGGTCATTCCCGTGCCCAGCTTCTATGTCACTGGTCAGATCACCGACCGGCTGTGGCTCGGGGCGGGCGTCAACGCCCCCTTCGGCCTGAAGCTGGATTATGACCCAGGCTTCTTTGGCCGTTATGAATCGCTCCACACCGACCTTAAGGCTTATAATGTTCAGGCGTCCGCTGCCTATAAGCTCGACGATCATTTCTCCATCGGCGGCGGCGTGGACGTCCAATATGTGAAGGTCACGCTGACCAACGCCCTGCCGCAGCTTTCGCCCCTGATCACGACCGATGGCCTTGCTCGTGTGACGGGCAAGGATTGGACGCTAGGCTGGAATGCGGGCCTTTTCTATACCGATGGCGACACGAATGTCGGCATCTCCTATCGCTCTGGCATGGGCCACCGTCTGACCGGCACGCAGACGATTTCGGGCCTCCAAAGTCTGCTGGCGCCGCAAAATGGCAGCAGCGACGCCACCGCGCCGCTTGAACTGCCCGACATCGTGACGGTCGGCTTCATGCATCGGCTGACGCCCAGCCTTCGCGCCATGATCAGCGCGCGCTGGTATAATTGGTCGGTCTTCAAATCGATCGCCATCACGGCGGCGGGCCGCACCTCGGTCAAGGAACTGGATTACAAGGACAGCTACAGCGTCAGCCTGGGCGGCGAATATGACGTTAGCCCCGCGCTCACCTTGCGCGCGGGCACGATGTTCGATCGCTCGCCCACCAATCCTCAGCATCTGACGACGCGGGTGCCCGATGGCGATCGCGCCTGGCTGTCGGCCGGGGCGACCTACAATATCTCGCCCGCCATCGGCCTCAACCTCAGCTACGCGCATAATTTCGTGGAAAAGGCGAATATCATCCGCCCCGAAACCTATTATGCCGGGACTGCGGCGGCGACCACCGTCACCACCCTGTCCCGGACCAGCGGCAATGCGGACCAGATCGCCGCATCAGTGACGGCACGCTTCTAACTTGGCTCGTGAATCACTATAGGGGCTCCATCAGCACGGAGCCCCTAGTTCATGTCCGACCATAATCCCGGCCTGCGTCCCTGGCGCGACATCGCCCGTCGCCCATGCCGCCAGATCATGGTGGGCAATGTGCCCGTCGGTGGCGACGCGCCCGTCACCGTGCAGACGATGACCAACACGCCGACCTTCGATGTCAAAGCTACGATCGACCAGATCCGCCGCTGCGAGGAAGTGGGCGTGGACATCATCCGCGTATCCTGCCCGGACGAAGAATCGACCGCCGCGCTGAAGCAGATCGTGCGCGCCGCCCGCGTGCCGATCGTCGCCGACATCCATTTCCACTATAAACGCGCGCTCGAAGCCGCCGACGCGGGCGCCGCTTGCCTGCGCATCAACCCCGGCAACATCGGCTCGGAAGCGCGCGTCAAGGAAGTGGTCGACGCCGCCAAGTCCAATGGCTGCGCCATCCGCATCGGCGTTAATGCAGGCTCCCTTGAAAAGGACCTGCTCGAAAAATATGGCGAACCCTGCCCGGAGGCACTGGTCGAAAGCGCGCTCGACCATATCAAGCTGCTACAGGATCAGGACTTCCACGAATATAAGGTCGCGGTGAAGGCCAGCGACGTCTTCCTTGCCGTCGCCGCCTATATGCAGCTGGCCGAAGCCGTGGATTGCCCGCTCCACCTTGGCATCACCGAAGCGGGCGGCCTGATCGGCGGCACCGTCAAAAGCGCCATTGGCATTGGCAATCTCCTCTGGGCCGGGGTCGGCGACACCATCCGCGTCTCCCTCTCCGCCGAACCGGAAGAGGAAGTGCGCGTCGGCTATGAAATCCTCAAATCCCTCGGCATCCGCACGCGCGGGGTAAAGGTCATCTCCTGCCCCAGCTGCGCGCGTCAGGGTTTCGACGTCATCCGCACGGTGCAGGCGCTGGAGGAACGGCTTCAGCATATCCACACGCCCTTGTCGCTCTCCGTCCTCGGCTGCGTCGTCAACGGCCCCGGCGAAGCGCGGGAGACCGACATCGGCCTCACCGGCGGCGGCGCTGGAAAACATATGGTCTATCTCTCCGGCCTCACCGACCACACCATCCAGGACGAAGGCATGATCGACCATATCGTCAACCTGGTCGAAGCCAAGGCGGCGGAGATCGAAGCCGCCAAGCTCGAAGCGGAAACAACCGACGCAGGCCGGGCGGAAGCGGCGGAGTAGGGCAGGGGGCGTTCAGCCGCACCCAGTCCATTCGCTGCCGTCCCCTCCACGGGTAAATCAGGGCTCTTCCCTCCACCCCACCCCGTTCGGGCTGTCCGAAGGAGTCACTTGCCTCATTCGGATGTCGAAGCTCTTTCCTTCTATTTCCCTCGCTCGAAAGGGCAGGGCCTTGACCCTCCGCCCCATGCCATGAACCGATGACCCAACCCCGCTCGCTCGCCATCCCTTTCGCGGTCTGCTGCGCCGCCGTTCTGCTCTTCGCCATCATGGACGCGGCGATGAAGGGGTTGAGTCTTTCCATCGGCCTCTTCAACGCCCTCTTCTGGCGCGCGCTGGCCGGAACGCTGCTCGGCCTTGCGATCATGCTGCCGGGCCGCCATCGCTGGCCGGGCAGGGCGGCCCTGCGCCTGCATGTCCTGCGCGGCTGTGTCGTGACTCTGATGGCCAGCCTCTTCTTCTTCGCGCTGATGCGCATGCCGCTCGCCGAAGCCATCGCCCTGTCCTTCATCGCGCCGCTCATCGCCCTTTATCTTGCCGCGCTGCTGCTGGGCGAACGGATCGGCAAGCGCGCCATCAGCGCCTCTCTCCTCGGGCTAGTCGGCGTCGCGGTGATCCTGTCGGGCCGAATGCAGGACAGCTATAATTGGGACGCCCTGCTTGGCGCCGCCGCCGTGCTGATTTCGGCGGTCCTCTTCGCCTGGAACCTCATTATCCAGCGCCAGCAGGCGCAGCTTGCCTCGCCGGTCGAGGTCGCCTTCTTCCAGCACTGCGTCATGCTCATCCTTTTTGGCCTGTGCGCGGCCGCCGCATGGGTCGCGCCTGATCTGGTGCCGCTGCGCCTTGACCTGCCCCGGCCGGATTCCGCGCTCCTCATCGTCGCCTGCGCGGCCTTCGCCTTCACCTCGCTCGCCGCCTTCGCCTGGGCCTATGCGCGGGCAGAGGCGCAGCATCTCATCCCGGTCGAATATACCGCCTTCATCTGGGCAGCGATCATCGGCTGGCTCGCCTTCGGAGAACGGCTGACCCTCTCCACCCTCGCGGGCGCGGCGCTGATCGTCGCCGGATGCCTCATCGCCCTGCGCGCCGCTCCCCCCGCGCAAATGCATGAAGGAATCGCATAGCGTTCCGATTCACCTGCAAAATCCGTTCTTCTCGCCACTTTCTTCATGACTTTCCCACGACCAGCCGAAACGCCGGACTCTTGACGCGGACTCCCCGCTCGGCGCATTGTGCCGGAACGGAACATTTGGGGGACATTTGAAAGCCATGGCTGTCAGCCGCGGAGCCAAGCGCACGCCGGAATGGCGCGAAATGCTGAAACGAAGCCTCATCCGCAGCGGCGCGCTCATCAGCGCGATCGCGCTGATGCTGGCGACCCTGTTCCTTGCACTCGCGCTGCTCAGCTTCCGCCTCAGCGATCCATCAATGATGACCGTCGCCGACAATCAGGTCCAAAATATCATGGGCTGGCCCGGCGCCTGGGTTTCCGCCTTGCTCTTCACCCTGCTCGGCGTTCCCGTCGCGCTCGTCCTTCCCTTGCTGGCGATCACCGCCCGTCGGCTTTGGGGTGATCAGGACATGACCGGCTGGAAAGGTCAGTTCGGCAAATGCTTGCTCGGCATCATCCTCATCGGCATCGCGCTCGCGATGTTCCAGCCTGACTCCCTCATTGATCTGCCTTCGGGCTGGGGCGGGCTCATCGGCCTCGCGACCGCCAACGGCGTACGCAGCCTCACCTCCGCCGCACCCGCCGCGCAAGGATGGATTACCGGCATTCTCGTGGTTCTGATGCTCCTTGCCGGATTCTTCATCTGGTATCGCAGCCTCGCGCTGGAAAAGCCGATCCTCGCCCTGCGCCGTCCCACTCTGCCGCGTCTCAGCCTTCCCAAACCGGCCCTTGCGTTCGCCGGTGGCGGGAGCGTGACTGCCGATGCGGACGAGGATGAGGAGGATGTTGGAAATCGCGTCATCGCTCCCCGCCGCGCCGTGTCCAACGAGCCGAAGCCGCCGATCACCATCCAGACTCCGAAACCCGCGCCCGCCCAGCGACAGATGGCGCCAGTGTCGCAGGATGACCTGTTCGGCCACAGTTCGCTGCCCTCGGCCGACCTGCTCAATCCGATCCCGGCTAGTCAGGCGCAGAAGATCGACAAGGCCGCGCTCGAACGTAACGCCCGCCTGCTCGAATCCGTGCTCGACGACTTCCATGTGAAGGGAAACATCGTCGAAGTACGCCCCGGCCCGGTCGTCACGATGTACGAACTGGAGCCCGCCCCCGGCATCAAGGCGAGCCGCGTCATTGCTCTGGCCGACGACATCGCCCGCAACATGTCGGCTCTATCCGCCCGCGTCGCGACCATTCCCGGCCGGACGGTCATCGGCATCGAACTGCCCAACGCCAACCGGGAGGGCGTTTCCTTCCGCGAGCTGATAACCTCCGAACAGTTCGTGCAGGATGCGACTCTGCCGATCATCCTGGGCAAGAATATCTCAGGCGAGCCGATCATCGCCGATTTAGCTCCGATGCCCCACCTGCTCATTGCGGGCACGACCGGCTCGGGTAAATCCGTCGGCCTCAACGCCATGATCCTGTCGTTGCTCTACCGCATGACGCCGGACCAGCTGCGCCTGATCATGATCGATCCCAAGATGCTGGAACTGTCGACCTATGACGACATCCCGCATCTGTTGTCCCCGGTCGTGACCGAGCCTGCGAAGGCGATCCGCGCCCTCAAATGGGCGGTGGAGCAGATGGAGGACCGCTATCGCATGATGGCGTCCATCTCCGTCCGGAACCTCGCCAATTATAATGAGAAGGTCCGGGCAGCAAAAGCCAAGGGCAAGCCACTCGGCCGCCGGGTGCAGACGGGCTATGACCCGGAAACCGGCAAGCCCATCTATGAGGAAGAACAGCTCGACTTCCAGCCATTGCCGCAGATCGTGGTGGTGGTGGACGAACTCGCCGACCTCATGATGACGGCGGGCAAGGAAGTCGAATTCCTGATCCAGCGCCTCGCGCAAAAGGCCCGCGCGGCGGGCATCCACCTGATCCTCGCCACGCAGCGCCCATCAGTCGATGTCATCACCGGCGTCATCAAGGCGAACCTTCCGACCCGGATCAGCTTCTTCGTCACGTCAAAAATCGACAGCCGCACGATCCTTGGCGAACAGGGCGCCGAACAGCTGCTGGGCAAGGGCGACATGCTTTACATGCACGGCGGCAAGGGCTTGATGCGCGTTCATGGCCCCTTCGTGTCCGATGACGAGGTGCGCGTGGTCGCCGACCACTGGCGGGCACAAGGACAGCCGGATTATATCTCGGCCGTGACCGAAGAACCGGAAGAAGGCAGCTTCGCGCTCGACGGTGTGGATCTGGGCGACGACAGCCCCGATGCGCAGCTGTTCCGCAAGGCATGCCAGCTGGTGTTTGAAAATCAGAAGGCTTCGACCAGCTGGCTGCAACGTCAGCTCCGCGTCGGCTATAATTCGGCTGCGCGCCTCATTGAGCGGATGGAAGAAGAAGGACTGGTCGGCCCTCCGAACCATGTCGGCCGACGTGAGGTATTGCGCGACGAAAATGGCAATCCGCTATGACGGTTGCGTCAAACGCAATCGAGCCGGACCTCTATGCATTTGCGAAAAGGATCAGCGCCGTTCAATAAGAGCGGGCCTTTCAGGCATCCTCTCCTAAAACTTTCCGGCTGGTCTTCGGACCAGCCTTTTTTTGTTCGTCGGGCGGGCTACCCCGCGGCTGCAGAGCGGCCCATGCAGGGTTCGGAGATCAGGAACGCATCAGTTCACAATGGGTTCAACGCCTGATCGCTACTCCTTGACCTCTTAACAAAGCGGAGAAGAATGCATGAAGCGCTTGTTTGCGCCACTCGCCCTGGCCCTGGCCGCCGCACCGTTGTTCGTTCCAGCCGCGCCCGTTGCCGCGCAGCAGTCGCCGGACGGCATGGACCGGGTAAATGCCTATATTCGCGGCGTCACCACGATGACCGCCGATTTCGTGCAGACCGACCGCGCCGGTCAAACCCTGACGGGTAAACTGACGATCAAGCAGCCCGGCAAGGTGCGGTTTCAGTATCAAAAGGGTGTACCGCTGCTGATCGTCGGCGACGGCAAGGCCTTGACCATGATCGACTATGAAGTCCGTCAGGTACAGCGCTGGCCCATCGGCAGCTCGCCTTTGGGCGCCTTGCTCGATCCGAAAAAGGACCTGTCCCGCTTTGGCAAGCTGATCCAGACGGGGGATCCGAAGGTGATCAGCGTTCAGGCACGCGATCCCAAGCGTCCGGAATTCGGCACCATCACGATGATCTTTGAACGGGATCCGGCCGGGCCGGCAGGTCTTCAGCTTTACGGATGGGTAGCGCTCGATTCTCAGAATAACCGCACTAGCGTGCGCTTGTCGAACCAGCGTTATGGCGTCCCGGTTGCGAATTCCGCCTTTCGTTGGACAGACCCGCGCCCGAAGGGTCGCGTAGCCGGGGGGTGAAACGGGCCTGGCATGAGATGGATGGTGCTCACCTGAATCTTGTTCATCTTCGGCTCATATCCGGAACCCTAATAAGAACTCCACGGCGCGAGACGAAGTCCGGGATTTCCCCCCTGTTACTCGGAACGCAGCTCCCGCCGCAAAGCGCTTCAAGGGCGCGATCGAGACCCCCGTTCCATGCCCCCGGAGCGGGGGTCTTACTTTGCCAGCGGCAGGTCGGCGCAGAGCCAAGCTTGCGAAGCCGTTCGCAGGCCCTTAGGGGATCAGCATGCCGAAAACACTGAGCATCGCATCCTGGAACATCAACAGCGTCCGCGCCCGGATCGACATCGTCGAACGTTTCCTGACCGAAGAGGCGCCTGACCTTCTTTGCCTTCAGGAGACGAAGGTGGTGAATGACATATTCCCCACCGACATGTTCAGGCGTCTGGGCTATGTTCATCAGGTGCTGAATGGCCAGCGCATGCATCATGGCGTGGCGATCATGAGTAAAGTGCCCATTCATGAGGATGACCGGCTCGATTGGCAGGCCAATGGCGAAGCGCGTCATGTCGGCGTCCGTTTGGACAACGGCGTGCGGATAGAAAATGTCTATGTCCCTGCCGGAGGCGATATTCCCGACCGGACAGTCAATCCGAAGTTCGGTCAGAAGCTCGATTTCATTGAGCGCATGATCGAATGGTCCTCCCAGCTTGAAGACAAGCCGACGATCCTCACTGGCGACTTCAATATCGCGCCTATGGAATGCGATGTGTGGAGCCATAAGCAGCTGCTCAATGTCGTCAGCCATACGGCAACCGAATGCGAACTGCTGGCCCGGTTGCAGGAATCGAACAATTGGATCGATATCGGCCGCCAATTCTTTCCTGCTCCGGAGCGGCTTTATACCTGGTGGAGCTATCGCGCGCGGGATTGGGCGGAATCGGATCGTGGGCGGCGGCTGGATCATATGTGGATGACGCAGGATGTCGCGGCAAAGGCCATCGGGCACCGTGTTGTCGAACCGGCGCGCAGCTGGACCAAGCCATCGGATCATGTCCCGATCATCACGGAGTTCGCCTTCTGATGGACCGTCTGCCATGAACGGGCGCGCCGCCGCCCGCGCGATTGACGCTCTGCGCCGTGGTTGGGCGGTTACCGTTCGTGCGACTGACGGCGCCATACGCGTCATGGCGGTTGAGGGCGCGGATGCGGTGACGCTGAAGACTTTCGATCCTGCGGGCAAAGCGGACATATTGATAGCAGCAGCCCGGGGCGAGACATTGAAGCTCGCCAACCAACTGGCAGCGGCTGATCCCGACATGCCCGTGCTGATCGCCCGCGCGCCCTGGATCGATGGCGATGTTGCTACCGCGATCGCTGACCCGGTACTGGACCTCTCATCACCGCTGAAGGGACCGTTTGCGGCCAAACCCCTTGCCGCGCCGCTGGCGGCAAAGGCGACGCTCAAGCTCGCCCGGCTGGCGGGTATCCTGCCTGCTTTCTTTTTGGGATCGGAGGGAGAGAGCGAGGCCGAGGTCAGTGCCGATGACATCGACGCTTATGATGACGCCGCTCATCTTGCCATAGCGACGCGCGCGCGGCTGCCGGTGTCAGCCTGCGAGACCGCCGAGATCATCGCTTTTCGCAGTCCGGACGAGCCCCGAGAGCATGTCGCCCTGATCGTCGGGACGCGGGATTCCTCGCCGCCGGTCATCAGGCTGCACAGCGAATGCCTGACTGGGGACGTGCTGGGCAGCCTCAAATGCGATTGCGGGCCTCAATTGCATGAGGCGCTGCACCGGATCGCGGACTCACGTTGGGGCGTGTTGCTTTATCTGCGGCAGGAGGGGCGCGGGATCGGCCTCATCAACAAATTACGGGCCTATGCCTTGCAGGATCAGGGGTTCGATACCGTCGATGCCAATGTCCGCCTTGGCTTTGCCATCGACGCGCGTGATTTCTCGGTCGCGGCGCGCATGCTAAAGCTGCTGGGCATAGAAGAAGTGCGGCTGCTCACCAACAATCCCAAGAAGGTGGAGGGGCTTGAAGGCGCGGGTATCAAGGTGGCTGAACGCCTGCCCATCATACTGCCCGCCAACCCGCACAATGAACAATATCTGGCGACCAAGCGCGATCGTACCGGGCACCAGCTGTGACCACAATTCGCGTGGGCAGCGCCGCCGGGCGGTTGCGGTTAGGCATGCTGGACATCCCATGCACGCTGGGCCGGGGCGGCGTGTGCGCGGCGACCGATAAGCGGGAGGGAGACGGCTGCACGCCGCTAGGGGCCTGGCCGCTGCGGGGCGTTCTGCTGCGGCCGGGAAGGGTGGAGCCTGCCGCAATCCGGCTTCCATGGCGCTGGGTGAGGGAAGGTGATGGCTGGTCCGACGACCCTGCCGATCCCGCCTACAACCGGCCGGTCCATCTGCCACGGCGCTTTTCGGCGGAATCGCTCCTGCGCGGCGATGATGCCTATGATGTGATCGTCGTGCTGGGACATAATGACGCGCCGCCTGTGCCAGGGCAGGGCAGTGCGATCTTCCTCCACCTGTCCGAAGGGCGTCCTACGGCGGGCTGTATTGCTATCGACCGTGGCGACATGTTGAAACTGCTGCCGCTGCTGGCTGCCGGCGACGTTGTGGAGATAGTTTAGGCTCAGGCCTGCTCAAGAGCCTCATCGACCTGATCGCCAGCAGCTTCAAGCAGCCGCCGCTCGAGCGTCTGGATACGCGCCTTGCTCTCGATCTTGCCGCCCAAAAGGTCGGTCACATAAAATGTATCGACCGCGCGTTCGCCATAGGTGGCGACATGTGCGCTGTGCACGGTGACCTTCGACTGGAACAACGCGTTGGCAAGGCTGAAGAGCAGGGCCGGGCGATCGCGTGCATTGACCTCGATCACCGTGAACCGATTGGAAGCCTTGTTGTCGATCAGCACATTGGGCTCGATCCGGAACGCTTCGGCGCGGGTGCGGGGCAGGGGACGCGCTTCCAGCTTCGTGATCATGCGATGACGATTCGCCAGCGAATCCTCGATCGCATTGCGGATACGGGTCAGCTGTTCCGGGCTATGGAAAGCGCCGCCCAAAGGGTCCTGCACCAGGAAGTTGTCGATGGCGACGCCGTCGCGCGTGGTGTGGATACGCGCATCGATGATATTGCCGCCCGCCAGATGGATCGCTCCGGCAATCCGGTAGAATAGGCCCGGATGGTCAGCGGCATAGACGGTGACAAGCGTGGCGCCGCGCTGCGGATAATATTGCGCGGCAATCGACAGCGGCGAATCGGCTGACGCCAGGATATGCTGCGCGTTGTGGATCAGGATGTCCTCAGGCTCGGCGATCCAGTAGGATTCGGGCAGGCGCTTGCTGAGCTTCTGGAAGTCGGCCTTGGACATGCCGAGCGCCTTGCGCAGTGATTCCTGCTTGGCGGTGACGCGTTCGCCACGCCCCTTTTGCTTGTGGCCAAGCCGCAGCACTTCCTCGGCAGCCTCATAGAGGTCTCCCAGTAGTTGCCGTTTCCAGCTGTTCCACACGCCGGGACCCACGGCGCGGATGTCCACGACGGTGAGGCAGAGCAGCAGGCGAAGCCGCTCGGGGCTCTGCACCACCTCGACGAAATCGAGGATCGTCTTGTAATCGGCCAGATCACGCTTGAACGCCGTGGCCGACATCAGCAGATGATGGCGCACCAGCCAGGCGACGGTTTCCGTTTCGGCCGGCGTCAGGCCAAGGCGCGGGCAGAGATGGTCGGCTACCTCGGCGCCAAGCACGCTATGGTCGCCGCCGCGGCCCTTCGCGATGTCGTGCAGCAGAACCGCGACATAGAGCACCCGGCGCGACACCAATTTGCCCATGATCTCGGTGGACAGTGGATGGTCTTCCACCAGATCGCCCTTTTCCACGCGGGCCAGAAGCCCGACTGCGCGGATGGTATGCTCGTCCACCGTATAATGGTGATACATATCGAACTGCATCTGCGCCACAACGCGGCGGAAATCGGGAATGAACCGGCCAAACACCGTCGATTCATTCATCCAGCGCAGCATTGTTTCCGGATCGCGGGTCGATGTCAGCACATCCATGAATGCGGCGTTGGCGCGAGCATCGCGGCGGATTTTTGCCGTGATGAGACCTGCGTCCCGGCTGGCGGTGCGCATGGCACTTGGGTGGATGCCCAATTCATGACGATCGGCTACCGCGAAGATTTCGAGCAACCGCACCGGGTCCTGCTGAAAAAAGTCGTCGCTTGGCAGCGCGAGCCGACCACGGTCCAGCACGAACCCGTCCAGCTTCTTCGGGCGACGGAATATGGACGGAATATAGCGCCGCCCCTTCGCCGCCATCTGGTCGTCCAGATGCGCCAGGAACACGGCCGTAAGGTCGCCCACGATTTTCGCGTTCAGGAAATAATAGCGCATGAAGCGCTCCACGCCAGAGCGGCCCTGCCGCCCGGTAAAGTGCATCCGCGTGGCGGTTTCCAGCTGTAGATCGAACGTCAGGCGATCTTCCGCTCGCCCCGTGATCATGTGCAGGTGGCATCGGACGGCCCAAAGAAAATCCTCGGCCTTCTGAAACTGCCGCAGTTCCAGATCGGTCAACAGGCCCACATCCACCAGTTCGGCGACGGACTTCACCCGATTCACATATTTGCCAATCCAGAACAGCGTGTGGAGGTCGCGCAGCCCCCCTTTGCCTTCCTTGACATTGGGTTCAACGACATACCGGCTATCGCCCATGCGCTTGTGCCGATCGTCCCGCTCCACCAGCTTTTCGGTGACGAAAGCGCGCGCCGTCCCCTGCATCACTTCAGCATCGAACCGCTTGGCGGTGTCCTCGTACAGCGCCCGGTCGCCCCAGACATAACGCGCTTCGAGCAGTGCCGTGCGCACGGTCAGATCCGCCTTGGCCATGCGCATGGTCTCATCGATCGACCGGCTCGAATGGCCGACCTTCAGGCCCAAATCCCAAAGCGAATAGAGCATGGATTCGATGACCTGCTCGGTCCACCCAGTGGGCTTCCATGGCGTGATGAAGGCGATATCGACGTCGCTGTGCGGCGCCATCTCGCCACGGCCATAGCCGCCCACCGCCATCAGGGTAATGCGCTCGCCCGTGCTGCGATTGCTGGCAGGGTATAGATGATGCGTCGTTGCATCGTAGAGCAGGCGGAGAATCTGGTCGACCAGGAACGCAAAGGCGGTAACGGCCTCGCGCCCGCGCGTGGGTTTTGCCTCCAACCGCTTCGCGACATCGATGCGTCCGGCATCGAGCGCGGTCTTCAGTTCGCGAACCACCAACCCCCGCAGCTTCGCCGGATCGCCCCGATGCTCCTGCGCCAGCGCGTTGATGCTGTCGGAAATCGCGCGCCGGTCGATGATGGAGCGGCGAGAGCCAAGGGAGGGAAACTGCATGACCATGGGCGCAGTCTAGTGTCAGCTGCTGGCCGCGGCCAGTTGTTTCAAGCGATAAAGCTGTTCCAGCGCCTCCCGGGGAGAAAGCGCATCGGCATCGATCATGTCGAGCGCGGCGCGCAGGGCATCGACCGCTTCCTCTTCCTGCGCCGCAGCGGCGGCGAAGAGGGGAAGGTCGTCTAGGCCCGCCGCGATGCCGCCGGTCTTTGCCCGGCCCGCTTCCAGTCTGGTCAGAACATCCTTGGCACGCTTGAGAACGGCCGGGGGCAGCCCGGCAAGGCGCGCAACGGCGAGGCCATAGCTACGGTCGGCTGGCCCTTCCGCGACCTCATGAAGCAAGATGAGATCGCCTTTCCACTCGCGGGCACGCACATGATGCAGCGATAGCGACGACAGAGTCTCCGCCAGCCGTGTCAGTTCATGATAGTGCGTCGCGAACAAACACCGGCAGCGGTTGACCTCATGCACCGCTTCGACCACCGCCCAGGCGAGGGCCAGCCCGTCATAGGTGGAGGTGCCGCGTCCGACTTCATCCAGGATGACGAAGCTGCGTTCCGTCGCCTGCGAAAGGATCGCGGCGGTCTCCACCATTTCGACCATGAAGGTCGATCGCCCGCGTGCAAGATTGTCTGATGCCCCCACGCGACTGAACAACCGATCGACCAATGTGAGTGTTGCCGACTGAGCAGGCACATAGCTGCCCGCCTGCGCGAGAATCACGATCAGCGCGTTCTGCCGCAGGAAGGTGGATTTGCCGCCCATATTTGGGCCGGTGACCAGCCAGAGCCGGTCTTCGGCACCGAGGCAGCAATCGTTTGCGACAAACGGCTGCCCTTCCTTCCGCAGCGCGTCCTCGACCACCGGATGCCGACCGCCAATGATCTCCAGACAAGGTTCACCGCCCCCCTGGGGCAGGAAATGCGGCCGCTGCCAGCCCCCTTCGGCTGCGCGTTCCGCCAGCGCTGCTGCAACGTCCAGCCGGGCCAGTGCATCAGCGGCCAGCGCGATCTCTGCCTTGCGAGCCAGGGCTGCTTCGACAAGATCCTCCAGATGCGCGGCCTCGGCCACCAGCGCATGGGCACCCGCCTGCGCGACCCGTCCGGCCTGTTCATGCAGGTCGACCGAATTGAATCGCACCACGCCCGCCAGCGTCTGGCGATGCGTGAAGCCGCTGTCTGGCTGCATCAACGGATCGGCGGCGCGTGCGGGCACTTCGACATGATAGCCAAGCACGCCGTTATGCCGGATTTTCAGCGACGCGATGCCGGTGCGCTCGCGATAGCTTGCCTCCAGAGCGGCGATCGCTCGCCGTCCATCGCCTGCCATCCGTCGCAGCTCGTCCAGAGCTGGATCATAGCCGTCGGCGATATATCCGCCATTGGCCGCCTCGGTCGGCGGACTGGGGACCAGCGCCCGCGAAAGGCTGTCAACCAACGCTCCGTGGCCATCGAGGGCTGGCAGCAGTTGCTGGAGCAGCGGCGGCTGGTCAGGTAATCGCCCAAGTCTTTCGCGGAGCATTCGCGCTTCGTTGAGCCCGTCGCGCAGCTGCCCCAAATCGCGTGGACTGCCTCGGCCCACGGCGATGCGTCCGAGTGCTCGCCCTACGTCGGGCAGAGCCCTCAACGCCGCACGCAACTGGTCGCGTAGTAGCGGGTCATCATGGAGGAGCTGGACCAGACCCAGCCGGGCCTCGATCAGCCCTTGATCCATCAACGGCGCCGACAGGTCCTGCGCCAGTAGCCGGGCGCCTGCGCCCGTGACCGTTCGATCCACCGCGCCCAACAGGCTGCCCGCGCGCACGCCGCTCATCGTCGCGCTGATCTCCAAACTTTCCCGCGTGGCCGCGTCGATCGCCACATGGGCGCCGCTCGCCTTGTGCACGGGGGGCGCCAGAAAGGGCAGGGTGCCCTTACCGGCATGATCGAGATAGGAAACCAGGCCGCCCATCGCGGCCAGCTCCGCCCGGCTGAACTGGCCGAATCCGTCGAGGGTAGCCACGCCAAACAGCCGCTTGAGCGCTGACTCGGCCCGATTGCTGGAAAATGCCGCACGATCGAACGGATGCGCCTCGGGCAGATCGAGGGCGAGCCCGTCGGGCACGACGATTTCGCTCGGCCGCAGCCGCGCCAGTTCGGCGGGCAGGTCGCTTGTCCGCAGCGTCAGCGTTTCGAAACGCCCGGTGGAAATGTCGGCTGCGGCTATCCCGATTTCGCCTGCGCCGTCGCCGCCCGTCTGGGCCAGCGCCACCAACATGTTGTCGCGCCTGGAATCGAGCAGCGTCTCCTCGGTCAGCGTGCCCGCCGTGACATAGCGCACGATGGCGCGGGTCACGAGCGCCTTGCTGCCGCGCGCCTTAGCCTCTGCGGGCGTTTCGGTCTGTTCGGCGATGGCGACCCGATGCCCCGCCTTGATCAGCCGGGCCAGATAATTTTCCGCGCTATGCACGGGCACGCCGCACATGGGAATCGGCGCGCCGCCATGTTCGCCCCGGCTGGTAAGCGCGATGTCCAGCGTCGCTGCGGCGGCCTTTGCGTCGTCGAAAAACAGCTCGAAGAAGTCGCCCATGCGGTAGAATAGCAAGCAATCCTGCGCCTCAGCCTTCAACGCCAGATATTGCGCCATCATCGGCGTCGGCTGGGTCGCGGCGTTTTCCTTAGGGCTGTGCATGACCGTCAGGCGATAGCGGCAAGCGGCAGTTCAGGAAAGGGCGTGAAAAAACGTGCGGCTCGCGCTTGCCGACAGGTCGGGCTTGCCGCTAGGGCCTGTTTACTAGGTAAAGAGGGGCGGATGCGTCATGGCTGATAAGTCGAGTGTGGAATTTTCCGAGCGCGAGGCGCTGTTCTTCCATTCGACTGGCAGGCCGGGCAAGATCGAAATCATCGCGTCGAAGCCAATGGCGACGCAGCGCGACCTCAGCCTTGCCTATTCTCCCGGCGTCGCCGTGCCGGTGCGCGCCATCGCCGCCGATCCGCAGGCCGCCTACGACTATACGGCCAAAGGCAATCTGGTCGCGGTCATTTCCAACGGCACGGCTATCCTTGGCCTTGGCAATCTGGGCGCTCTTGCATCGAAGCCGGTGATGGAAGGCAAGGCAGTGCTCTTCAAGCGCTTCGCCGACGTGGACTCGATCGATATCGAGCTTAAGACCGAGGACGTCGATAAGTTCATCGATGCGGTGGAACTGATGGAGCCGAGCTTTGGCGGCATCAACCTTGAAGATATCAAGGCGCCGGAATGCTTCATCATCGAACAGACGCTGAAAGAGCGGATGAACATCCCGGTTTTCCACGACGACCAGCATGGGACGGCGATCATCGCCGCCGCTGGCGTCATCAATGCGGCGATGCTGACCGGGCGCGACCTTAAGGACATGAAGGTCGTGGTGAATGGCGCAGGCGCGGCCTCCATTTCCTGCACCGAACTGATCAAGGCGATCGGCGTCTCGCACGACAATGTCATCATGTGCGACAGCAAGGGCGTGATCTACCAGGGCCGTACCGAAGGCATGAACCAGTGGAAGTCGGCGCATGCGGTGAAGACCGACGCCCGCACGCTGGGCGAAGCGATCAAGGGCGCTGACGTGTTCCTCGGCTTGTCCGTTGCCGGAGCGGTATCGCAGGACATGGTGAAGGCGATGGCCGACAAGCCGATCATCTTCGCTATGGCCAATCCCGACCCGGAAATCGCGCCTCCCGAGGTTCTGGAAGTTCGCCCGGATGCGATCGTCGCTACGGGCCGGTCGGATTATCCCAACCAGGTCAACAATGTGCTTGGCTTCCCTTTCATTTTCCGGGGCGCTCTGGACGTGCGCGCAACGGGCATCAACGAACCGATGAAGGTAGCAGCGGCGCATGCCATTGCCGAACTGGCGCGCGAACAGGTGCCGGAGGAAGTCGCCAAGGCTTACGGCCGTTCGCACAGCTTCGGTCCCGATTATATCATCCCGGCGCCGTTCGACCCGCGTCTGATGGAGGTTGTTCCGGTAGCGGTCGCCCAGGCGGCGATGGAAAGCGGAGTCGCGCAAAAGCCGATTGCCGACATGGCGGCCTATCGCCAGTCGCTCAAAGGCCGGTTGAACCCGACGACGTCGGTCCTCACCATGGCCTATGAGGTCGCCAAGGCCAATCCCAAGCGCGTCGTGTTCGCCGAAGCGGAGGAGGAAGTGGTGCTGCGCGCCGCCATCCAGTTCCGTGATCTTGGCTATGGCATCCCCGTTCTCGTCGGCCGGAACGAGGTCTATGACAAGCTGAAGGCGCTTGGCGTCCGCGATCCTGAGAGTTTCGAACTGCATAACAGCGTCAATTCGCCTCTGGTCCCCGAGATGGTGGATACGCTCTACAGCCGCTTGCAGCGGCGCGGTCATCTGCGGCGCGACTGCGAACGCATGGTCAATCGCGATCGCAATATCTTCGGCACCCTGCTTGTCAGCATGGGCCATGCCGATGCGATGATCACGGGCGTGACGCGGCCGTTCGCCCAGACTCTGCGCGAGGTGAAGCGCGTCATGGACCCGGTGGTGGGGCGCACTGCCTTTGGCATCCATATCATGGTGTCGAAGGACAAGACGGTGTTCCTGGCCGACACCACCGTCAATGAACGGCCCTCCGCCAGCGAGCTGGCCGACATCGCCGAGGGCACTGTCGCGGTCGCACGGCGCATGGGTCATGACCCGCGCGTCGCCTTCCTGTCCTATTCCAACTTCGGCAACCCGCCAGGCGGCCATCTGGAAAATGTCCGCGATGCGCTGAAGGTTCTCGATGGCCGTAACGTCGATTTCGAATATGAAGGCGAAATGACCGCGGATGCGGCGCTTAATCCCGCCGTCATGAAAAATTATCCCTTCAGCCGCCTGTCCGGCCCGGCCAACATCCTGGTCATGCCCGGCCTGCAATCAGCCAACATCTCGGCGAAACTGTTGCGCGAACTGGGCGGCACGACGATGATCGGCCCGATGCTCGTGGGCATGGAGAAGTCCGTGCAGATCGCGACAATGTCTTCAAATGCGTCCGAACTGCTCACACTGGCGGTACTCGCTTCGGCAGGGGTGGCCCTCTAAGGCAGGGACGGGCTAGCCCCGCCGCCAGAGCGCGAGCTCTTCCGGCCGATCGATATCGAGTTCCAGTCCGGGTCGTTGCACGCTGCGAAAAAGCAGGCCGAGCCTGTCCGCTTCGGCCTCATGCGCGGCAAAACTGCCCTCTCCATAATGGAAGCGGAACTCGGCCGCGCCGGGGAGGGGTAGTAAGAGCGCGTTGGTGCCCGTGCCCGCATGATCGGGCGCGACCGCGATGCTATCCCTCGGCAGGTTCAGCAGTGCCGTCACATCATCAGGCCCGATCAAAGGAAGGTCCGCCGACAATATCAACAGCCGGTCGACCCCTTCCCCGATCGCTGCGTCTCGCGCACTCATCAGGGCTGCGTTCAAGCCGCGTCCCGGGTCAGCAAGTAGCGGAATATCCTCTGCCAGATCATGCCGCGACGGTCCCAGCAATAAAACCTGCTCCCGCCCTGCAACGGTTTGAGCGGCGGAAACGGTCTGGCGCAGCATCGTCGCCACCAGCCTTCGCCTCTCATCCTCGCCAAGCACAGGGGATAGCC
>NZ_CDRNIV010000007.1:0-7195 GCF_977014255.1 Sphingobium chungangianum
CGTATTGCTAAGGTTAAAGAACGACTTCCATACTCGTGTGACAGCACCTGCCATCAGATTGTGTTTGTTAGTCGCTTTTTTTTTGGAATTTTTTTTTTGGAATTTTTTTTTTGCGCTAACAACCTCCTGCCGTTTTGCCCGTGCATATCGGTCACGAACAAATCTGATTACTAAACACAGTAGCCTGGATTTGTTCTATCAGTAATCGACCTTATTCCTAATTAAATAGAGCAAATCCCCTTATTGGGGGTAAGACATGAAGATGCCAGAAAAACATGACCTGTTGGCCGCCATTCTCGCGGCAAAGGAACAAGGCATCGGGGCAATCCTTGCGTTTGCAATGGCGTACCTTCGCGGCAGATATAATGGCGGTGCGTTTACAAAAACAGTAATCGACGCAACGATGTGCGCCATTATCGCCTAGTTCATTCGTGACCTTCTCGACTTCGCCGGACTAAGTAGCAATCTCGCTTATATAACGAGCGTGTTTATCGGCTACATCGGTACTGACTCGATTGGTTCGCTTATCAAACGCTTCGCTGCTAAAAAAGCCGGAGTAGAAGATGGTAGAAATCAATAATCAACGTAAGGCGTTCCTCGATATGCTGGCGTGGTCGGAGGGAACTGATAACGGACGTCAGAAAACCAGAAATCATGGTTATGACGTCATTGTAGGCGGAGAGCTATTTACTGATTACTCCGATCACCCTCGCAAACTTGTCACGCTAAACCCAAAACTCAAATCAACAGGCGCCGGACGCTACCAGCTTCTTTCCCGTTGGTGGGATGCCTACCGCAAGCAGCTTGGCCTGAAAGACTTCTCTCCGAAAAGTCAGGACGCTGTGGCATTGCAGCAGATTAAGGAGCGTGGCGCTTTACCTATGATTGATCGTGGTGATATCCGTCAGGCAATCGACCGTTGCAGCAATATCTGGGCTTCACTGCCGGGCGCTGGTTATGGTCAGTTCGAGCATAAGGCTGACAGCCTGATTGCAAAATTCAAAGAAGCGGGCGGAACGGTCAGAGAGATTGATGTATGAGCAGAGTCACCGCGATTATCTCCGCTCTGGTTATCTGCATCATCGTCTGCCTGTCATGGGCTGTTAATCATTACCGTGATAACGCCATTACCTACAAAGCCCAGCGCGACAAAAATGCCAGAGAACTGAAGCTGGCGAACGCGGCAATTACTGACATGCAGATGCGTCAGCGTGATGTTGCTGCGCTCGATGCAAAATACACGAAGGAGTTAGCTGATGCTAAAGCTGAAAATGATGCTCTGCGTGATGATGTTGCCGCTGGTCGTCGTCGGTTGCACATCAAAGCAGTCTGTCAGTCAGTGCGTGAAGCCACCACCGCCTCCGGCGTGGATAATGCAGCCTCCCCCGACTGGCAGACACCGCTGAACGGGATTATTTCACCCTCAGAGAGAGGCTGATCACTATGCAAAAACAACTGGAAGGAACCCAGAAGTATATTAATGAGCAGTGCAGATAGAGTTGCCCATATCGATGGGCAACTCATGCAATTATTGTGAGCAATACACACGCGCTTCCAGCGGAGTATAAATGCCTAAAGTAATAAAACCGAGCAATCCATTTACGAATGTTTGCTGGGTTTCTGTTTTAACAACATTTTCTGCGCCGCCACAAATTTTGGCTGCATCGACAGTTTTCTTCTGCCCAATTCCAGAAACGAAGAAATGATGGGTGATGGTTTCCTTTGGTGCTACTGCTGCCGGTTTGTTTTGAACAGTAAACGTCTGTTGAGCACATCCTGTAATAAGCAGGGCCAGCGCAGTAGCGAGTAGCATTTTTTTCATGGTGTTATTCCCGATGCTTTTTGAAGTTCGCAGAATCGTATGTGTAGAAAATTAAACAAACCCTAAACAATGAGTTGAAATTTCATATTGTTAATATTTATTAATGTATGTCAGGTGCGATGAATCGTCATTGTATTCCCGGATTAACTATGTCCACAGCCCTGACGGGGAACTTCTCTGCGGGAGTGTCCGGGAATAATTAAAACGATGCACACAGGGTTTAGCGCGTACACGTATTGCATTATGCCAACGCCCCGGTGCTGACACGGAAGAAACCGGACGTTATGATTTAGCGTGGAAAGATTTGTGTAGTGTTCTGAATGCTCTCAGTAAATAGTAATGAATTATCAAAGGTATAGTAATATCTTTTATGTTCATGGATATTTGTAACCCATCGGAAAACTCCTGCTTTAGCAAGATTTTCCCTGTATTGCTGAAATGTGATTTCTCTTGATTTCAACCTATCATAGGACGTTTCTATAAGATGCGTGTTTCTTGAGAATTTAACATTTACAACCTTTTTAAGTCCTTTTATTAACACGGTGTTATCGTTTTCTAACACGATGTGAATATTATCTGTGGCTAGATAGTAAATATAATGTGAGACGTTGTGACGTTTTAGTTCAGAATAAAACAATTCACAGTCTAAATCTTTTCGCACTTGATCGAATATTTCTTTAAAAATGGCAACCTGAGCCATTGGTAAAACCTTCCATGTGATACGAGGGCGCGTAGTTTGCATTATCGTTTTTATCGTTTCAATCTGGTCTGACCTCCTTGTGTTTTGTTGATGATTTATGTCAAATATTAGGAATGTTTTCACTTAATAGTATTGGTTGCGTAACAAAGTGCGGTCCTGCTGGCATTCTGGAGGGAAATACAACCGACAGATGTATGTAAGGCCAACGTGCTCAAATCTTCATACAGAAAGATTTGAAGTAATATTTTAACCGCTAGATGAAGAGCAAGCGCATGGAGCGACAAAATGAATAAAGAACAATCTGCTGATGATCCCTCCGTGGATCTGATTCGTGTAAAAAATATGCTTAATAGCACCATTTCTATGAGTTACCCTGATGTTGTAATTGCATGTATAGAACATAAGGTGTCTCTGGAAGCATTCAGAGCAATTGAGGCAGCGTTGGTGAAGCACGATAATAATATGAAGGATTATTCCCTGGTGGTTGACTGATCACCATAACTGCTAATCATTCAAACTATTTAGTCTGTGACAGAGCCAACACGCAGTCTGTCACTGTCAGGAAAGTGGTAAAACTGCAACTCAATTACTGCAATGCCCTCGTAATTAAGTGAATTTACAATATCGTCCTGTTCGGAGGGAAGAACGCGGGATGTTCATTCTTCATCACTTTTAATTGATGTATATGCTCTCTTTTCTGACGTTAGTCTCCGACGGCAGGCTTCAATGACCCAGGCTGAGAAATTCCCGGACCCTTTTTGCTCAAGAGCGATGTTAATTTGTTCAATCATTTGGTTAGGAAAGCGGATGTTGCGGGTTGTTGTTCTGCGGGTTCTGTTCTTCGTTGACATGAGGTTGCCCCGTATTCAGTGTCGCTGATTTGTATTGTCTGAAGTTGTTTTTACGTTAAGTTGATGCAGATCAATTAATACGATACCTGCGTCATAATTGATTATTTGACGTGGTTTGATGGCCTCCACGCACGTTGTGATATGTAGATGATAATCATTATCACTTTACGGGTCCTTTCCGGTGAAAAAAAAGGTACCAAAAAAAACATCGTCGTGAGTAGTGAACCGTAAGCAGGTGCTGTCACGACGATGTGTTTTTTGGTACCTTTTTTTTTCACCGGAAAGGACCCGTAAAGTGATAATAGATTATCATCTACATATCACAACGTGCGTGGAGGCCATCAAACCACGTCAAATAATCAATTATGACGCAGGTATCGTATTAATTGATCTGCATCAACTTAACGTGGAAAAAACAACTTCAGACAAGATCAAAATCAGCGACACTGAAGAGGGGCAACCTGCTCATGTCAACGAAGAACAGAACCCGCAGAACAACAACCCGCGACATCCGCTTTCCTAAGACCGAATGATTGGACCAAAAAATTAACATCGCCGCTCTCGAGCCAAAAGGTGCAGGAAATTGCTGCGGGCCTCGGTGAAACTGCTCGTCGGAGGACTAACGTCAGAAAAGAGAGCGTGTGCATCAATTAAAAGTGATGAAGAATGAACATCGCGTTCTCCCTCCCGAAACAGGACGATATTGTAAATTGGCTCTTGATTTACGAGGGCATTGCAGTGATTGAGTTGCAGTTTTACCACTTTCCTGACAGTGACAGACTTGCGTGTTGGCTCTGTCACAGACTAAATAGTTTGAATGATTAGCAGTTATGGTGATCAGTCAACCACCAGGGAATAATCCTCATCTGTATCGTGCTTCACCAACGCTGCCTCAATTGCTGTGAAATGCTGCCGAGACACCTTATGTTTACTATACATGCAATTACAGACATCAGGGTAACTTGATCGAGAATCGGTGCTGCTAAGCATATTTTTTTTAGCACGAATCAGATCCACGGAGGGATCGTCAGCGGATTGTTCTTTTATTCATTTTGTCGCTGCATCCGCTTGCTCTTCATCTAGCGGTTAAAATATTACTTCAAATCTTTCTGTATGAAGATTTGAGACACGTTGGGCCTTGCTAGTGCATCTGTCGGTTGTATTTCCCTCCAGATACGCCAGCAGACCGCGCTTGTTACGCAACCCAATGCTATTGAGTGAAAACATTCCTAATGTTTGACATAAAATCATGGACAAAACGCAAGGGGGTGAGCCAGATTGAAACGATAAAACGATAATGCAAACTACGCGCCTGTATCACATGGAAGGTTTTACCAATGGCTGAGGTTGCCATTTTTAAAGAAATGCTGGATCGGAGTGCAGAAAAGATTTGAGGCTCGTGAATTGTTTTGTTCTAGAACATAAAACGTAACACAAACGTCTCACATTATATTTACTATCTAGCCACAGATAATATTCACATCGTGTAGCAACGACGGCGCCTGTTGATGAAAGGAACTTAAAAAGGTTGTAAATGTTAAATTACTCAAGAAAACACGCATACTTATAGAAACGTCCTATGATAGGTTGAAATGCAAGAGAAATCACATTTCAGCAATAGGGCAAGCGTTGCTAACCAAGCAAGACTTCGATGGGTTACGAATCTCCGTGAACATAAAAGATATTACTATACCTTTGATAATTCAAGAATTACTATTTTACTGAGAGCATTCGGGACACTACACAAATACTTTTCCACGCTGGATCGATAACGTCCGGTTTTCTTCGTGTCAGCACGCGGGGGGCATTACCGGCCGCAATCTGCGATGCGTGTACGCGCTGAACCGTCTGTGTGCGTCGTTTTAGTTACCCCGGAGCACATCCCCGCAGAGAAGTTCCCGTCAGGGCTGTGGACATAGTTAATCCGGGAATACAATAACGATTCATCGCACCTGACATACATTAATAAATATTAACAATATGAAATTTCAACTCATTGTTTAGGGTTTGTTTAATTTTCTACACATACGATTCTGCGAACTTCAAAAAGCATCGGGAATAACACCATGAAAAAAATGCTACTCGCTACTGCGCTGGCCCTGCTTATTACAGGATGTGCTCAACAGACGTTTACTGTTCAAAACAAACCGGCAGCAGTAGCACCAAAGGAAACCATCACCCATCATTTCTTCGTTTTTTCTGGAATTGGGCAGAGAAAACTGTGGATGCAGCCAAAATTTGTGGCGGCGCAGAAAATGTTGTTAAAACAGAAACCCAGCAAACATTCGTAAATGGATTGCTCGGTTTTATTACTTTCAGCATTTATACTCCGCTGGAAGCGCGTGTGTATTGCTCAGCAATAATTGCATGAGTTGCCCATCGATATGGGCAACTCTTACTGCTGCACTGCTACATTAATATACTTCTGGGTTCCTTCCAGTTGTTTTTGCATAGTGATCAGCCTCTCTCTGAGGGTGAAATAATCCCGTTCAGCGGTGTCTGCCAGTCGGGGGGAGCTGCGTATCCACGCCGGAGGCGGTGGTGGCTTCACGCACTGACTGACAGACTGCTTTGATGTGCGACCCGACGACGACCAGCGGCAACATCATCACGCAGAGCATCATTTTGCAGCTTTAGCGTCGGCTGACTCCTTCGTGTATTTTGCATCGAGCGCAGCAGACGTCGCGCTGACGCATCTGATGTCAGTAATTGCCGCGTTCGCCCAGCTTCAGTTCTCTGGCATTTTTGTAGCGCTAGGGCTTTGTAGGTAATGGCGTTATCACGGTAATGATTAACAGCCCATGACAGGCAGACGATGATGCAGATAACCGGAGCGGAGATAATCGCGGTGACTCTGTCATACATCAATCTCTCTGACCGTTCCGCCCGCTTCTTTGAATTTTGCAATCAGGCTGTGCAGCCTTATGCTCGAACTGACCATAACCAGCGCCCGGCAGTGAAGCCCAGGTATTGCTGCAACGGTCGATTGCCTGACGGATATCACCACGATCAATCATAGGTAAAGCGCCACGCTCCTTAATCTGCTGCAATGCCACAGCGTCCTGACTTTTCGGAGAGAAGTCTTTCAGGCCAAGCTGCTTGCGGTAGGCATCCCACCAACGGGAAAGAAGCTGGTAGCGTCCGGCGCCTGTTGATTTGAGTTTTGGGTTTAGCGTGACAAGTTTGCGAGGGTGATCGGAGTAATCAGTAAATAGCTCTCCGCCTACAATGACGTCATAACCATGATTTCTGGTTTTCTGACGTCCGTTATCAGTTCCCTCCGACCACGCCAGCATATCGAGGAACGCCTTACGTTGATTATTGATTTCTACCATCTTCTACTCCAGCTTTTTTAGCAGCGAAGCGTTTGATAAGCGAACCAATCGAGTCAGTACCGATGTAGCCGATAAACACGCTCGTTATATAAGCGAGATTGCTACTTAGTCCGGCGAAGTCGAGAAGGTCACGAATGAACTAGGCGATAATGGCGCACATCGTTGCGTCGATTACTGTTTTTGTAAACGCACCGCCAGTATATCTGTCCGCGAAGCTACGCCGTTGCAAACGCAAGGATTGCCCCAGATGCCTTGTTCCTTTGCCGCGAGAATGGCGGCCAACAGGTCATGTTTTTCTGGCATCTTCATGTCTTACCCCCAATAAGGGGATTTGCTCTATTTAATTAGGAATAAGGTCGATTACTGATACGAGACAAATCCGAGCTACTAGTGTTTAGTAATCAGATTTGTTGCGTGACCGATATGCGCGGGCAAAACGGCGGGAGTCTCGGGAGCAGCAAAAAAAAATTCCAAAAAAAAAAATTCC